>NZ_CAMHZR010000002.1:0-300000 GCF_946190325.1 Streptococcus mitis
TTTGGAAGTTTCTTAGTTTCTACGAAGCGGTAGCCTGGAATATCTTTCTTAGGTTGTTCGCCATCTTCACTTGGATTACCTGGAATTTCGTTTCCTTCTTTATCCTTGAATGATGTCTTAACTTTCTCATAAACGTGCTCTGTATCGCCATTTGGAAGTTTCTTAGTCTCTACGAAGCGGTAGCCTGGAATATCTTTCTTAGGAGTTGTACCTTCCTCAGTAGTTGTTCCTGGAATTACATTTCCATCTTTATCTTTATGAGTTGTTGTAACTTTCTCATAGATGTGTTTTGTATTTCCTTTTTCGTCTACTTCAGTTTTAACAATCTTGTATCCTGGGATATCTTTAGTTGGTTTAGTTCCATCTTCTGTTGGTGAAAGTGGGTTACCATCTTTATCAACAAATGAAGTATCAGGACGAACTGTTGGAGTGTACTTAGCTGTTACTGGTGTACCATTCTTATCTACACGTTTAACGGTTACGCCTGTTGCTTTACCTACGAAGTCAGGTTCTGGTGTGAAGGTTACTTTACCGTTTTCATCGATTGTGTATGTTCCTTCGCCTGGTACTTTCTTCTCAGTTGTGCCATCGTCAAATGTTGGTTTAACTGTTTCATCAATTTCAACTGGAACTTCCTTACCGTTGATTGTAACTTTTCCACCTTCAAATGTTGGTGTTCCTGATTGAGGTTGTCCTTTAGGACCTTCTGATTCAGTGTCTTTTGAAGTTGGTGTTACCGGAACCACTACTGGAGTGTACTTAGCTGTGATTGGTGTGCCGTTCTTATCCACACGTTTAACTGTTACGCCTGTCGCTTGACCAGTGAATGTTTTCTCTGGTGTGAATGTTACAGTACCGTTTTCATCGATTGTGTATGTTCCTTCACCTGGTACTTTCTTCTCAGTTGTACCATTATCAAATGTTGGTTTAATAGTTTCATCGATTTCTACAGTTTTTTCTTCACCGTTGACTGTTACTTTTCCACCTTCAAATGTTGGTGTTCCTGATTGAGTAGCACCTTGAACATTTGTAGTGATAACATCTGAACTTGTTGGTGTTGCTGGTTTTACAACTGGTGTGTAAGTAGCTTTAACTGGTGTACCATTCTTATCTTCGCGTTGAACTGTGACACCTGTTCCTTTACCTGTGAAGTTCTTTTCTGGTGTGAAGGTTACTGTACCATCTGGAGCTACTGTGTATGTTCCTTCACCTTCGATGGTTACTGAATCAACTGGATCTCCTGTTTTCGGATCTACCAATTTAGCTGGTTTATCTTCATCAATTTCAACAGTTTTTTCTTCACCATTTACAGTAACTTTTCCACCTTCAAATGTTGGTTTACCTGTTTGAGTTGAACCCTGGATATCTTCAGTTACTGCGTCTGTTCCTGTTGGTGTTGCTTTCTTAACAACTGGAGTGTATTTAGCTGTAACTGGTGTGCCGTTCTTATCTTCACGTTGAACTGTGACACCTGTTCCCTTACCTGTGAAGTTCTTTTCTGGTGTGAAGGTTACTGTACCATCTGGAGCTACTGTGTATGTTCCTTCACCTTCGATAGTTACTGAATCAACTGGATCTCCTGTTTTTGGATCTACCAATTTAGCTGGTTTATCTTCATTGATTTCAACAGTTTTCTCTTTACCATCAATTGTTACTGTTCCACCTTTGAATTCAGGTTTACCTGTTTGAGTTGAACCTTGAATATCTTCAGTTACTGCGTCTTTTCCTGTTGGTGTTACTGGTTTAACTTCTGGTGTGTATGTTGCTTTAGCTGGTGTTCCGTTCTTATCTTGACGTACTACCTCAACACCTTTAGCTACACCTGTAAATTGTGGCTCTGGCTTAAAGGTTACTGTTCCATCTGGAGCTACTGTGTATGTTCCTTCACCTTCTACAGTTAATGAATCTACTTTATCTCCTGTTTTTGGATCTACCAATTTAGCTGGTACTGTATCGTCGATTTCAACAGTTTTCTCTTCACCGTTAACCATAGCTGTTCCACCTTGGAATACTGGTTTGCCAGTTTGAGTTGCACCTTGAACATCTACAGTTTTAGCTGGTTCTGCTGTTGGTGTTGCAGGAATGATATTTGGAGTGTAAGTTGTAGAAACTTTTGTTCCATTTGCATCTTCTGCTTGAACTTCAGCTGGTAATACTTTACCAGTATAAGATTTATCTGTTGGTGTGAAGGTTACTTCTCCAGTTGCTGGATCGATTGAGTAAGTACCGATTGGAGTTACTCCGTCTTCAGCGTAAGCTGGAGTTGTTTGTCCTGCTGGAACTTCATTTCCTTCCTTATCAAGAAGCTTGTATGAGTTCTCTTTGATTGGAGCAATCTTATCTCCAGGAGAGAATGTTGGTGTTCCTTTTTGTGTTTCACCTTGGATAGCTTCGGATTTAGCTGGTTCTGCTGTTGGTGTTACCGGAGTGATCTTCGGTGTGTATGTTGTTTCTACAGCAGTTCCGTTCTTATCTTTAGCTTGGACACGTACTGGTTGTACATCACCTGAGTATGTCTTATCTGTTGGCTCAAATACCGCAACAGCTTTTCCATCTACAGTTTTAAGAGTGTACTTACCAATTACGTTTCCTTCTGGATCTTTAGCTGGTACTTCAGTAGCTGGTTGTCCATCTTCACCTAGAAGTGTGTAAGTAGATGGATCGATTTCTACAGTTTTTTCTTCACCCGCAATTGTAGTTTTTCCAGCTTCGAATGAAACTGTACTTTCTTGAGTTTTACCTTGAACATCTTCACTTGTAGCTGGTTCTGCTGTTGGTGTTACTCCTACGATTGTTGGTGTGTAAGTTGTCTTAACTTTAGTTCCATTCTTGTCTTCAGCTTGTACGTTGGCTGGTTGCACTGGTCCTACATAAGTTTTGTCAGTTGGTGTGAAGGTTACTTCACCTGTTGTTGGATCAACAGTGTATGTACCTACCTTGTTTCCATTTGGATCCAATGCATCAACTGGTCCAGTTGCTTCTGTTCCATCTGGATTCAATAGTTTGACAGAACCTTCTTTAATTGGAACTTCAGAATTTCCTTCTGTAAATGTAGGAGTTCCTTTTTGTGTTTCACCTTGTACTCCAGTTGAAGTAGCTGGGTCAGCTGTTGGTGTTACTGGTGTTACAGTTGGAGTGTATTTAGCTGTAGCTGTAGCTGTTACAGTGTTCCCATCTTTATCTTGACCTACTGGCGCTGTTAATGATACATCAATACCTTTAGCAGTTCCTGTAAATTGTGGTTCTGGTGTGAAGGTTACCGCTCCAGTTGTTGGATCGATTGTATAAGTTCCTTCACCTTTTACAGTTACTGTTGTTTCAGCTGTTGGTTTTCCAGTAGCTGGATCAACTAGTTTAGCTGGGTATTGTGCACTTGGAGTTACCGCATCTGGTGCAGTTCCATCACCATCTTTATCTACGTCGATTGAGAATTTAGGTGTTTTCGTTTGTGATTTACCTTGAATATCTGTCGATGTCTCAGGAGTTCCAACTATTTCTTTTGGAGTTACTGTTGGAATATAAACAGCATCCATTGTTTTAGTTCCAGTAGTATGTGTTCCATCATTAATGTTTTCTAGACCATGTTGATCCGTAAGTGCTGTCCATCCAGTTGAATGACCATTAGCATCTACAGCACGAAGTACGATACCATCTGCTTTACCAACAAAGTTAGGCTCTGGAGTGAAGGTAACTTTGTCATCAGTTACTGTATAAGTACCTTGACCTGCTTTAGTGTATGATTTCACCAAGTTTCCACTTGGATCTACAATCATAACACCTTGAGATTGTTTTTTCTTAGTTGTTTCTAAGCTAATAGAGTTTGGTTGTTCAGAGTAATCTAGTTTACCGTATGAATTGAAGGTAGTATTTCCGTTGTTTGAACCAAGGTTAGAAGCATCGTCCCCTAGAGCACGTGATACAAACTCGATACCTACAGACTGAGTTTCACCTTGTTTACCAGTTGTTTCTTCCTTATCTCCACGTGGAGGTAAAGCAACTTGAATTTGGTTATCTTCTACTTCACCTGAGAAAGCAATACCAGTAGGTTTGGTTACTTGTTTTTCAGATTTAGCAATACGTGTACGGAAGTTAACTTTATCTTTAGTTGTATCAATAACCTGAGTGTTTCGGAACACTAATTCCACTGTTTCATTGTTTCCAGTTACTTTAACGATATCAGATGCTTCACCTTCATCGAATTTACCGTTATTGTTGAAATCGATAAATCCACGCACATAAGCAGGTTCTACTGTACCTGTGTATTTGTCATTACCATTTGCTGAAGCAACTACTTTGACACGGTATGTATTATCTGCACCTTGGACAAGTTTAACTTCCGGTTCACCATTATCTTTATTGATATGAACATTTTCTGGAGCAATAAGTTGTGCTACACCTTCATCGCCATTGTCAGTAGCATCATCTGATCCAATACCGCGTACGCGCTCACCATTTTTCGCTTCAGGGTCAGCTTTTACTGTACCTAGATATGGTTGTTGAATTTCTTCTTTTTGATTGGTTGCATAGTCAGTAGTAGATGTTCTGAGAGAATGCTCTGCTTTACCATAAGATTCTGGCAGATCTCCAAAGTCTGATAAAGAGATACCAATCATAGATGACTGAGCTCCACCTGAAAGGATGTAGAACCCAATTTCTGTAGCTCCCGCTGTAGATACGATTGGTGTAGCTTTGTTACCACCTTCACCATTGATGTAGCTACCAAAGACTTGAGAACCTAATCCTGATGTTGCTGTATCAGGCGTTGAGAAAGCACCGTTCGCTAAGGCCTTCTGAAGTTTATCATCTGCAGGACGAAATTCTTGAGGGCTTGTGACATTTTTCATTTTCACATTAGGTTGATAAGGAGTTGTTTCTGATGCGTTACCTACCAATGCATATAAATCCCAAGGCGTTCCGTTTGTAGTGTAGATTTCACTTTCGTTTACCTTGATATCTTCACCAGATGTCATCAAAATAGTTGGTTTTGTTTTCTTACCATTGTACTCAGCATCAACACTAAATACTACACCACCAATAGTACCATTTTGTTGAATAGATTTATCATCAGTACCAGCAATGGTAGTTTTATAATCTCCAGTATCAAAACCTGCATTTTTCACGTGTGCCCATTTTGTTTGAGCAGAACCACCGATACCTGTCGCCTTTTTAAAGCTATTTACTGCATCTGGATTATAGGTATCTTCATTAGCAGTTCCTGCTACACGGTTTTTATAAGTTTCCGTAGCATGGAATGGTTTCAGTTCCTTAACAGTCAATGTTACAACATAACCTGGCATCAACTCTTTTCTGAAGGTTGAACCAATTTGAAGCTGACCATCTGCATCTAAGTTACTCCAAGCCGCTGTATCTGAAAAATCTAACCATTGGATTTGCTTAGAAGCTTCTTTTATCTCTTTATCATCTTTTCCTTTGTTCATGATAGGAATATCAGCCAAAGATGAGTAACCATGATCTGCCAACCATTTTTGTCCTGCTTCTGTAGAGGAGTCTTTAAGTGCTGTTGTTTGAGCATCTTCCAAGTTGACTGCGAACTTACCATCACGACCGATTCCTGCATTTTTCAATTCATTGTAAACTGCAAGGATTGATTCGTTAAGACGAGCCAATTGAGCATCTACTTGCTCTTTTGTGACACTCTTATCAGCCAATAAAGTTTTTGTTTCAGCAAGAACTGCTTGGTTTTTAGCTACTGCTGCTTCAACAGCTGCTTTGTTTTCTTCCTTCACTTCCTTCTTAGAAAGTTCAGATTTTGCAAGTCTGTTTGTTACATCTGCTTCTGATGAAGCTTTGTCAAGCGCTGATTTAGCTTCTGAAAGAGTTTTTTCTGCTGGAGTAGCTTTCTTTTCAGCTTCTGCTTTAGCCGCTTCTTTTTCAGCTGCTTGTTTTTTATCGAAACCAGCAGTATTTGATTCAGTAACTACAGTACTCAATGCTGATACAGTTTCTGCTTGTGCATCTACATCAGCTTGACTAGCATCTGCTTTTGCAAGAGTTGCTTTAGCTGCTGCCAATACTTCCTTAGCTGAGCTTACTACTGTAGCATCTGCATATTTAGCAGTTGAAAGTTTAGACTCCAAAGTTGCAATGCTTGCTTCTAGGACAGCTTTATTTACTTTTTTAGCTTCCTGTACTTTAACTTCAGGTTTTGCTTCTTCAACTTTAGTTTCTGGCTTAACGGCTTCCTTATCTTTATTAGAATCCGCTTGATTTGCTGGGGCAGTAGTTGCTGCTACTGATGCTTCTGCACCTTGAACTTCCGTTGCTGATACCGCACCATTTCCAAGGAACATCAAACCAGCTGCAATTGCTACTGATGCTGCTCCAAAGCTATATTTCCGGATACCATAACGGATGTACTTTTCTACTCTAAAATCTTGTTGTTGCTTGCCTTTCATTTAGACCCACAACCTCCTTTTTTATTTTGATGTCGATTTACAAGTTATTGATATCGAAAACTCACAGGTAACCTCAGATGAAACAAAAGATGTTAGAAGTGAAGCTTGATATCATAAAATTGTCTACAACATACAACTTTATGATATCATATTTTCTAGTCTGTAGCAAATAAAATGACTTATTTTTTTATTCTAAATTTAAAATAAATATTTTCCAAAAATACAACAATTTTCAGACTCTTTGAGTTGTAAAATAAGATGCATCAAACTGTCATAGGCCACACACTATATTTTTTCATAATCAGTATATTAATTTATATTAACTATACATGTATATTTTGTTTTCTTTTATTACAAACTTTCTTCTAATAAAGAGTACAATTTACTTGTTTCATTAATTCACTCTCCAGCTCATTAGCTTTATTTTAAATCCCAGTCAATTAAAAGATCTAGCTAGTTCATAACTCTAAAAATAGCTATCTCTATTTTAGACAGAATGAAGTAGATAGCAAGTAACCTTCCTTAAAAGAGAGGGACTTTCTATCCACTTTATTCTCCCTAACTGTGCTATACTTAGTTTATACTCAATGAAAATCAAAGAGCAAACTAGAAAACTAGCCGCAGGTTGCTCAAAGCACCGCTTTGAGGTTGCAGATAAAGTTGACGCTGTTTGAAGAGATTTTCGAAGAGTATTAGTACATTCTTTGAGATTGGAGCTAATATGAAAATCCATAAAACTGTGAATCCTGTTGCCTATGAAAATACTTATTACTTGGAAGATGAAAAACACCTCATCGTGGTCGATCCCGGTAGCCATTGGGAAGCCATTCGTCAGACAATAGAGAACATCAACAAACCGATCTGCGCTATTCTCCTTACCCACGCCCATTATGACCATATCATGAGTCTGGACTTGGTTCGCGAAACTTTTGGCAATCCTCCTGTCTATATCGCAGAGAGCGAAGCCAGCTGGCTCTATACTCCCGTCGATAATCTCTCTGGACTTCCCCGCCACGATGATATGGCAGATGTGGTCGCAAAACCTGCAGAACACACCTTTGTCTTTCATGAAGAATACCAACTAGAGGAATTTCGTTTCACTGTCTTGCCAACACCAGGTCACTCTATCGGTGGTGTTTCTATCGTCTTTCCTGATGCTCACCTAGTCTTGACGGGAGATGCTCTATTTCGAGAAACCATCGGACGGACCGACCTTCCGACTGGTAGCATGGAGCAACTCCTTCATAGTATCCAGACCCAACTCTTCACTCTACCAAACTATGATGTCTATCCAGGGCATGGTCCAGCTACTACTATTGCCCACGAAAAGACTTTCAATCCCTTTTTCTAGCAAGCAAAAAACCAAGGAATTTTTCTCCTTGGTTTTTGTGTACTGCTATTCAATTCTCCATTCTTTGACTTTAGAATCTAGCCTAGTTTTAAATTTCATCAAATACTAGTTGACTGGTGCAAATTCTTTCCAATCAAATTTAGCTAAATCAAGTTCATTAGAAGAAATCCCTAAGATTTGCTCTGGCTTTTGATCACTACCAATTTGAAAGATTCCTTCTTTAATCTTCTGTACTCCGTCTTTATCAAAAGCATATAGACTTAAGTTCATTTCTGGTCGTGTTGACTGCCAGTCTGCATATCTGACTTGACCATTTTCATAGATAACTAAACTGGAACGAAAACCACCTGCAGAAGCTACATAAGCTGTATGAAGCAACTTGGGTTGTTTATTCTCCAAATAGTAAATGGCCCCTATATATTTTTTATCTCCAATAATCAATTCATCCTGACCATCCTTATTTAAATCAGCAAACACATAATGAAGACTAGCTGGTTTATCGTAGGTGCTTAGTGTAAAGATATAGCTATACTCTTCAGAAAAAATCTTGTTCTGTTTCAACTTTTCATACAAGGATTCACGGTCACCACTACTTAAAAGTGCCTGATAGTGATTGTACCGCTCTATTACTTCCTCGTACAAATTTTTTCCTGTTTCACTTTTCTTTTCCATTGTTGTTGACGGTGTTTCCATTGAAGAACTTGTACTAGTTTGGCTCTCTGACTTCGTAGAGCTTTCCTTCTGTTCCTCTTTGGTAGAAGATGATTGTGTTGCCGAAGGTTCTATTTTTTCATCTTTTTTGTTTGCTCCACAAGATGCTAAAACAAAAACAGTAAGAATAGCTGAAAATATCATTAAAAATTTCTTCATGTTAACCTCTTTAACCCATTCTATGCAGATTTACGGATTTTAGTATTAGATTGGATTCATTACCAAATAATCACGCGATCTTCTGGTGAACGCCACATACCGTCTCCTTCTTTGACATCATAGGTTGTAAAGAAATCATCGAAGTTTGGTACTTGCACATTGACACGGAGTTTGGCTGGTGCGTGCACATCGACGCTAGCCAAAAGTTTCATAAATTCTGGACGACCTTTCATGCGCCAAATGCGACCGAAGTTGTAGAAAAATTCTTCTGCTGAGAAGTCTGGTTCTCTCTTGGCTGCTTCAAGCGCTGCAGCGATTCCTCCCAAGTCAGCCACGTTTTCTGAGACAGTCAATTTGCCGTTGATGGTTGCTCCATAAGAATCCTGTCCATCAAATTGGTCAATAACTTTTTGTGTTTTCTCCTTGAAGGCAGCATAGTCACTCTCTGTCCACCAATCCTTGAGGCTACCATTTTCATCAAAGGAAGCTCCGTTAGTATCAAAGGCGTGGGAAATTTCATGGGCAATAACTGCTCCAATACCACCGTAGTTAGCAGAAGATGACTGATGCAAGTCATAGAAAGGTGCTTGTAAAATAGCCGCTGGGAAGACAATCAGGTTCTTCTGTGGATTGTAGTAGGCATTGACCATATGAGCAGGCATGCCCCACTCCTTGTAGTCTACAGGCTGATTCCACTTGCTCCAACTGTGTTTGATTTCCACACGCGCAAAGGCCAGAGCATTATCAAAAAGACTAGCAGTCTCATCCACTACCTTGTCCTTGTAGCGTTCTGGCAATTCTTCTGGGTAACCGATATAAGGCTTGATGACATTGAGTTTGACGATGGCCTTGTCACGAGTTTCAGGAGTCAGCCAGTCATTTTTAGCCAAGCGTTCCTTATAGACATCAATCATGGTTGCCACTTTTTTCTCCACATCTGCCTTGGCCTCTGGAGAGAATTTTTCATGGGCATACCAGAGACCTAAAGCTTGCTTGAAAGGACCTTGTGCTAGCTGGTAGGCTGCCTTGATCTTGTCTTTAGCTTCTGGAACTCCTGAAAGCGCACGGCTATAGGCACCTGACAAGACACGAATTTCTTCTGTTAAATAGCTGGTTGAGAGATTGACAACACTTAAAATTAAGGTTGCCTTGAGGAGAGACCAAGCCTCTTCACTATAGAATTGGTCTGCTGCTTGCCAGAAACGTTCCTCGTCTACGATAACCTTGTCTGGTACTTGTCCAAGAACGGCTTGGAAGAAGTCATCCAAAGGTAGGGCAGGCGCAAATTTCTTGAAATCTTCGTAATCATATGGATGGTAAAGTTTAGCATACTCTGAACTTTCTTCATTAGAAAGCACCACTGCTGCAATTCGGCGATCCAATTCAAGTCTTTTCTCTAGCAAGTCTTCAATTTCTGCATCAGAGAAATCATAAGCCTTGAGAAGATTTGCGCTGCTTTCTTTCCAAAGAGTCAAGAGCTCTTCGCGCTGAGGATGGTCTTCTGCATAGTAGGTCGTATCTGGCAGGATCGTGCTTGGAGCACTGGCCCATAGAACATTGATTCTTGCATCCATAAAGTCTGGCGATACACCAAAAGGAAGGAAGTTAGGTTTTCCTGCAAGTTCAAACTCTGCTAGTCTAGCAGTGAAATCCGCAAAAGTCTCCAACTCTTGGAATTCTTTAAGGAGTGGTAAGACAGGTGTGATACCGTCAGCTTCTCTCTTATCAAAATCACGAACTAGGCGGTGGTATTTGACAAAGTTTGCCAAGATAGGATCCTCAGGCACCTCTTCTCCTGCCAACCACTTGTCTGTTGTCGCCAACATCAAGTCTTCAATTTCCTGGTCTAAATCAACAAAACCTCCCGTTTGAGACTTATCTGCTGGGATTTCAGCTGTCTTCTGCCATTCTCCATTGATGGCATCATAAAAATCATCTTGATAACGTGTCATCTTGTTCTCGCTTTCATTTTTTAAGTTATTGCTAGCTTAACAAAAATTGCTTGGGAATGCAATTAAAAATGGACTTTCCTTTTCCATCATTTTTCAGTTATTATTTTAAATTTTTCAAAAATTAACTTGACTTAATTTTTTTTTTAAGGTATATTAAGAGGCAGGAGGAATACAACTGTATGATACGTATCGAAAACCTCAGTGTCTCCTACAAAGAAACATTGGCACTTAAGGATATTTCACTAGTGCTCCAAGGACCAACAATTACCGGTATCATTGGTCCAAACGGTGCTGGAAAATCAACATTATTAAAAGGTATGCTGGGAATTATCCCACATCAAGGTCAGGCATTTCTCGATGACAAGGAAGTTAAAAAATCCTTACACCGAATTGCCTATGTCGAACAAAAAATCAATATCGACTACAACTTTCCCATCAAGGTCAAGGAATGCGTCTCGCTAGGACTCTTTCCCTCTATCCCTCTCTTTCGCAGTTTAAACGCTAAACATTGGAGAAAAGTAGAGGAAGCCCTTGAAATCGTCGGCCTAGCTGACTACGCAGAACGGCAAATCAGTCAACTGTCTGGAGGTCAGTTCCAGCGGGTTTTGATTGCCAGATGTTTGGTGCAGGAAGCCGATTATATCCTCTTGGATGAACCCTTTGTTGGGATTGACTCTGTCAGTGAGGAAATCATCATGAATACGCTGAGAGATTTGAAAAAAGCCGGTAAGACGGTTCTCATCGTCCACCACGACCTCAGCAAGGTTCCCCACTACTTCGATCAAGTCTTGCTTGTCAATCGAGAAGTGATTGCCTTTGGTCCGACCAAAGAAACCTTTACCGAAGCCAATCTCAAAGAAGCTTACGGTAATCGACTCTTTTTCAATGGAGGTGACCTATGATTGCAGAATTTATCGATGGATTACAAAAATTCCATTTCTTACAAAATGCCTTGATAACAGCCATTGTCGTCGGGGTCGTAGCTGGAGCTGTAGGATGTTTCATCATCCTACGCGGGATGTCACTCATGGGAGATGCCATTTCACATGCTGTCTTGCCAGGTGTAGCCCTCTCCTTCATCTTGGGCCTTGACTTCTTTATCGGAGCCATTGTCTTTGGATTGCTAGCTGCTATCATCATTACCTACATCAAGGGAAACTCGATTATCAAAAGCGATACCGCCATCGGCATTACCTTTTCTTCTTTCTTAGCCCTCGGTATCATCTTGATTAGTGTCGCTAAAAGTTCAACTGACCTTTTCCATATCCTTTTTGGTAATATCCTAGCCGTCCAAGATACGGATATGTTTATTACTATGGGTGTTGGGGCAGTCATTCTCTTGTTAATCTGGATTTTCTTCAAGCAACTCTTGATAACTTCCTTTGATGAACTCTTGGCCAAAGCCATGGGAATGCCTGTCAATTTCTATCACTACCTTCTCATGGTACTCTTGACTCTCGTGTCTGTGACAGCCATGCAAAGTGTCGGAACTATCCTGATTGTAGCCATGCTGATTACCCCAGCTGCAACTGCTTATCTGTATGCTAATAGCCTGAAAAGCATGATTTTCCTTTCCTCAACCTTTGGAGCTACAGCTTCAGTTTTGGGACTCTTTATCGGTTATAGCTTTAACGTTGCGGCAGGTTCTAGTATCGTGCTTACAGCCGCTAGTTTCTTTCTCATTAGCTTCTTTATCGCTCCAAAACAACGATATTTGAAACTAAAAAATAAACATTTGTTAAAATAAGGGGTAAAGCCCCAATAAATTGGAGGATCTAATGAAAAAATTAGGTACATTGTTGGTTCTTTTTCTTTCCGCCATTGTTCTCGTAGCATGTGCTAGCGGAAAAAAAGATGCAGCTTCTGGTCAAAAACTAAAAGTTGTTGCTACAAACTCTATCATCGCTGATATCACTAAAAATATTGCTGGTGACAAGATTGATCTTCACAGTATCGTTCCTGTTGGTCAAGACCCACACGAATACGAACCACTCCCTGAAGACGTTAAGAAAACATCTCAAGCTGATTTGATTTTCTACAACGGTATCAACCTTGAAAATGGTGGCAATGCTTGGTTTACAAAATTGATAGAAAATGCTAAGAAAACTGAAAACAAAGACTACTTTGCAGTCAGCGAAGGCGTTGATGTTATCTACCTTGAAGGCCAAAACGAAAAAGGCAAAGAAGACCCACACGCTTGGCTTAACCTTGAAAACGGGATGATTTTTGCTAAAAACATCGCAAAACAATTGAGTGCTAAAGACCCTAGCAACAAGGAATTCTACGAAAAAAATCTCAAAGAATATACTGATAAGCTAGACAAACTTGACAAGGAAGCTAAGGAGAAATTTAACAACATCCCTGCTGAGAAAAAACTCATTGTAACCAGCGAAGGATGCTTCAAATACTTCTCTAAAGCCTACGGTGTCCCAAGTGCCTACATCTGGGAAATCAATACTGAAGAAGAAGGAACACCTGACCAAATCAAGACCTTGGTTGAAAAACTTCGCCAAACAAAAACTCCTTCACTCTTTGTAGAATCAAGTGTGGATGACCGTCCAATGAAGACTGTTTCACAAGACACAAACATCCCAATCTACGCACAAATCTTTACTGACTCTATCGCAGAACAAGGTAAAGAAGGCGACAGCTACTACAACATGATGAAATACAACCTTGACAAGATTGCTGAAGGATTGGCAAAATAAGCCTCTGAAAAACGTCATTCTCACGTGAGCTGGCGTTTTTTCTATACCCATATTTCCGGTCAAATCATTGGAAAATTCTGGCTGTTTCAGCTAAAATGGAAGAAAAAAGATTGGAGTATCCTATGGTAACTTTTCTCGGAAATCCTGTGAGCTTTACAGGTAAACAACTACAAGTCGGCGACAAGGCACTTGATTTTTCACTCACTACAACAGACCTTTCTAAAAAATCTCTGGCTGATTTTGATGGCAAGAAAAAAGTCTTGAGTGTCGTGCCTTCTATCGATACAGGCATCTGCTCAACTCAAACGCGTCGTTTTAATGAAGAACTGGCTGGACTGGATAATACGGTTGTCTTGACTGTTTCAATGGACCTTCCTTTTGCCCAAAAACGTTGGTGCGGTGCTGAAGGTATTGAAAATGCCATCATGCTCTCAGACTACTTTGACCATTCCTTTGGACGTGATTACGCCCTCTTAATCAACGAATGGCATCTATTGGCACGCGCAGTCTTTGTCCTCGATACTGACAATACGATTCGCTACGTTGAATATGTGGACAATATCAACTCTGAACCAAACTTCGAAGCCGCAATTGCCGCTGCTAAAGAACTAAATTAGAAGCCATTGTGGCAGATAGCTAGAGAAATCTAGCTTTTTTTGATATACTAGATAAAGATATTAAACAAGAGGAAACGAATGACCCCGAATAAAGAAGACTATCTAAAATGTATTTATGAAATCGGCATAGACCTGCATAAGATTACCAACAAGGAAATTGCTGCCCGCATGCAAGTCTCTCCCCCTGCCGTAACTGAAATGATTAAACGGATGAAGAGTGAAAATCTCATCCTCAAGGACAAGGAATGTGGCTATCTACTGACTGATCTCGGACTCAAACTGGTCTCTGAGCTCTATCGTAAGCACCGCTTGATTGAAGTTTTTCTAGTCCATCATTTAGACTATACGAGTGACCAGATTCACGAGGAAGCTGAAGTCTTAGAACATACTGTCTCTGACCTATTCGTGGAGAGACTAGAAAAATTACTTGGATACCCCAAGACCTGTCCCCACGGCGGAACCATTCCTGCCAAGGGAGAACTCTTGGTTGAAATCAATAACCTCCCCCTTTCGGATATCAAAGAAGCTGGCGCCTACCGTCTGACTCGGGTTCACGATAGTTTTGACATTCTCAATTATCTGGACAAGCATGCGCTTCACATCGGTGATCAGCTCCAAGTTCAGCAGTTTGATGGCTTCAGCAATAGCTTCACTATCTTCAGTAAAAACGAGAATTTACAAGTAAGTATGGATATTGCCAAACAACTCTACGTCGAAAAAATCGACTAATTTCTCAAGCACCCCAACCAACCCTGAAAGTTTAATTTTCAGGGTTTTATTTCTAGCATTTGATTTTGCTTTCATTTAGTTGTAGAATATTTGTTAAAAAAGAAAGATAGTTTAAACTATGAAAAAATCACTAAAAATTTTTGCGACATCCAAATGGTTTGACCTCTTTGGAGTTGCTCTGGTCGTTGGGATTGCGATTGCATCTGGTTACCTCAACTCACGCCTCGATAAATTCGTAGACTGGGGACCATGGACTGCCCTTGTCCCCTTTGGATTGATTTCCGTAACCAACGTTGGGATTTCTATGTTGTCCACTCGTTTCACGGGAAAATTAAGCAAATGGGGAAATTACTTTGGTATTGTTAATACCATTTTGTCTGGTAGCATTGATTATATCCTTGGAAATAAGGCGGCCATTATCACCTATCCCGTCACCTTCCTCATTTATACCTTTGCGATTAAGAAATGGGAAGCTTCGCAAGAAGGCAGACCCAACCAAATGAGCCAAAAACAGGTAAAGTTGGCGGCCATCATCATTTCCATCATCGCCTTCCTCTTTGCCTTTGTGACCAACTATATCGGTTATGGAGGCAAGATGAATCTCCTTGCCTACGTGACAACTATTGCCTTTGCACTGTCCCTCATTGCCAATGCTTTAAACGCACTGAAACTGACAACTCAATGGGGCTTTTGGTTGATTTACAATTTTGTACAGCTGACAAAGGCTGGCATTCAAGGAAACTTCGCCAATATCGGTAAATACATCTTTTATATCCTCAATGCAATCGGAGCTTTATTTGTCTGGAATGATGAAGAAACTAGATAATAGAGGGAAACTCAAATAAAGAAAGCAAGTTGACTTAATAAAATGCCCTTTCTGCTATTTTTTATCATTTTAGTTGTAACTCCCATTCTTTTGGAGTAGAATGAAGATAGATAAAAGAGGGAGGTCATCTTATGAAAAATCTCTTTAGAATCCATTTTACAGCAATTGCAGTCATGGATTTGCTACTACTTGCATTCTTTAGCACTAGACCCGAGACAGCTTTCGACTGGCTCTTGCTCACTGGTTTTATTTTCATCCTTGCTCAGGGACTACTGCTATTTCGCTTGGTTGTCCGACTCAAACATCAATTCGCTGAGATTTATCCTCAAATCAATAAAAAGATTCGCTTCTACTATTTAGGGGTTCTCTCCATTGATTTTCTATTTTTTGTCCTTTTAGCCTTCGTTAGTTCTCAGCGTTTTTACTCTCTTATGCCAATCATCACTGCTTGCCATTCTACTTTTTATTATAGGACAGCGGACTACCTAAGAAACAACTATCCAGACTTTTATGACAAACGCATCTCTTTATGGGAGTGTCTCTAAGGAGAAGGAGGTTCTAGCATGAAAAAAATCATCTTCATCAAAACCATTCAAATCCTTGTTATTGATGGAATCATGCTGGCTTTTTTGGCATTTAAAGAGGAACTTACTTGGGATTGGATTTTGATTTATAGTGGTTGGCTCATTTTCTTTCATCCTGTGCTATTGACCTATCTGTCCAACCAGCTTTGTGACCACTTTAGTCAACTCTATTCCCAGATTAGACCGAGATTCTGGCGCTTTGCATTACAAATCCTCCTATGGGATAGCCTGATGATTCTCTCCTTGATATGTTTAAGTGGTATCCCACTTTTCCTTCAGGGAATTCTCCTAATCCTAGGACACCTCATCCCTTCCTATCACATAAGCCAAAGTTTGAAAAGAGACTTCCCCAAGGCCTATCAGGAACAGATTTCATTTTGGAGTATTTTATGATAGATGAGAAAAACCAAGCCGGCCGGGCTTGGTCTTTCTTATCTATTTTTAGTATCAAGAATAATGGTAACTGGTCCATCATTAACCAGCTCAACCTGCATGTCCGCACCAAAGATACCTGTCTGAACGGGCACTTCCTGCGCTAATTTTTGATTGAAAGCGTCATAGAAGTCTGATGCCATATCAGGCTTGGCTGCACCTGTGAAGGCTGGACGATTGCCCTTCTTAGTATCCGCAAAGAGAGTAAACTGAGAAATAGAGAGGATTTCTCCCTCAATATCTTTGACAGACAGGTTCATCTTGCCTTCTGCATCTGAAAAAATCCGCATGTTGACAAGCTTTCTCACAGCATAGTCCAAATCTTCCTCTTGGTCCTCTGGTCCAACACCAACCAGCAATAAGAGTCCCTGATTAATTTTTCCCTGAACCTGACCTTCGATACTCACTTGGGCTTTTGTAACCCGTTGGATAATGATTTTCATAATAGCCTTTCTAGTAAGAGCTAGGACAATTAGCCGTTGGTCCGTTTGACAGAATAGACCTCTGGCACACTCTTAATCTTGTCCACAACCGTGGTTAGAGTTGAGAGGTTGGCAATGCCGAAGGACACATGGATATTAGCAAATTTCATATCCTTGGTTGGTTGGGCATTGACTGTTGAGATATTCTTGGTTGTGTTTGAAAGAACTTGCAGTACATCGTTCAACAGTCCTGTACGGTTGAGGCCATAAATATCGATATGAGCCATATACTCCTTATTTGAGCTAGAGTACTGGTCTTCCCATTCCACATCAAGGAGACGTTGCTCGTAGTTTTCTTGGGCACGCAGGTTCATACAGTCCACACGGTGAATAGCTACACCACGCCCCTTGGTGATATAGCCAACAATATCATCACCAGGAACAGGATTACAACACTTAGCAATCCGCACGAGTAGACCTGAGGCACCTTCAATGACCACACCACCCTCATGCTTGACCTTGAGGGTCTCTTTATTTTCAACTTTGATTTCGCCGCCTTTGACAAGTTCTTCCGCCTCCGCCTTGGCCTTGGCACGCTCTTCCTCACGGCGTTCCTTTTCAGTTAGACGGTTAAAGACGGTAATAGCACCGATTTCTCCAAAACCAATGGCCGCAAATAGGGATTCTTCTGTCTTGTAGCTGGTCTTTTGCAGAACTTGGTCCATGTGACGCTTGTCCATAAATTTATTGGCCACATAGCCATTTTCTTGGAACTGGGCCATCAACATTTCACGACCCTTATTGACAGACAATTCTTTATCTTGGTTTTTAAAGAACTGACGAATCTTGTTGCGCGCCTTGCTGGTCTTGACCATATTGAGCCAGTCACGGCTCGGTCCAAAGGAATTCGGATTGGTAACAATTTCAACCTGATCCCCTGTCTTGAGCTTAGTTGTCAGCGGAACCATGCGACCATTGACCTTGGCACCAGTCGCTTTTTCCCCTACTTTTGTATGGATTTCGTAGGCAAAGTCAATTGGTCCTGAATCTTTTGGAAGAGAACGGACAGCTCCATCTGGGGTAAAGACGTAAATCTCCTCAGCCAGATAGTTTTCCTTGACAGAGTCCACAAATTCTTTAGCATCATCAGCCTGGTCTTGGAGTTCCATCATCTCCTTGATCCAGTTCATTCCAATAGCAGATTCCTTGCTGTTGACCTGCCCCTTGATACCTTTCTTATAAGCCCAGTGAGCCGCAACCCCGTACTCAGCCACCTCGTGCATTTCCTTGGTCCGAATCTGGAATTCAATCGGCCCTTTTGGTCCATAAACAGTCGTATGGATAGACTGGTAACCATTGGCCTTGCGGTTAGCGATATAGTCTTTGAAGCGACCAGGCATCGGCTTCCAAAGTTCATGCACGTAACCAAGCATGGCATAGACATCACTTTGGGTATCCAAAATACAACGAATGGCAATCAGGTCATAGATCTCCTCAAAACGTTTTCTCTTATCCTGCATTTTGCGGAAAATCGAGTAAATATGCTTGGGACGACCGTAAATCTTCCCTTTCAAGTGACGATCTGTCGTATATTCCTCTAATTTTGTGACTACCTCATCCACCAAGGCTTCACGCTCTCTGCGCTTTTCCTTCATCATATGGGTAATCTTGTAAAACTCCGTTGGATTGAGATAACGGAAAGATAGGTCTTCTAATTCCCATTTGACGCTAGAAATCCCCAAACGGTGAGCAAGCGGGGCATAGATTTCCATAGTTTCTTTAGAAATACGCTCCTGTTTGTCTTTTCGAAGGTGTTTCAGGGTCCTCATATTGTGCAAGCGGTCAGACAGTTTGACCAAAATAACACGGATGTCCTCAGACATGGCCATGAGCATCTTGCGATGATTTTCCGCTAATTGCTCCTCGATTGATTTGTACTCGACCTTACCAAGCTTGGTAACCCCATCAACGATTACCCGCACATCAGGGCCAAATTCTCTCTCCAAATCATCCAAGGTCGCATCTGTATCTTCCACAACATCATGCAAGAAACCACAAGCTACTGTTACAGCATCCAACTTGAGCTTAGCTAAAATACCTGCCACTTGGATAGGATGAATGATATAAGGCTCGCCTGATTTGCGGTATTGACCACTATGGCAATCCACCGCATAGACCAAGGCCTTATGGACAAAATGGACATCCTCTTCCGTCAAATATTCTTTGGTTAAAGCGACAACTTCTTCGCCTGTTAAATTCACTTCTTTTGGCATCTCTACTCTCCAATTCTTCCTACCATTTTATCACTTTTTTAAGAATATGAAAACTAGAAAATTCCCTCTCAATCAATTCACATCTCAAAAAACACTGCCAGATTTCTAGCAGTGTTTTGAGTTTCATTTATCTTAGTAGACTGTTTTTTCAGTTTCTACATCGAAGAAGTGTGCTTTGTTCAAGTCAAATCCAAGTTCAACTGTTGCACCTGTTTGCAAGTAGTCACGAGCATCAACTTTGGCAACAAATTCATCTTTACCAACTTGGCAGTAAAGGTGAGATTCTGAACCAAGCAATTCTGATACTGAGATAGTAGCTTTGACAACTGATTCTGGGAATGTTTCAAGGAAAGCAGGTTCTGCATTCACGTCTTCTGGACGGATACCGAAGATCAATTCTTTACCTTCGTAGCCTTTTTCACGAAGAACTTTCAATGCTCCTTCTGGCACTTTCAAACGGAAACCGTCAGAAACTATTTCGCTACCAACCAATTTCACGTTGATGAAGTTCATAGCTGGGCTTCCGATAAATCCTGCTACGAATTTATTAACTGGGTTTTTGTAAACTTCTTGAGGAGTACCGATTTGTTCTACACGTCCGATAGTACCTGTACCAGCAGGGTTCTTAGTTGCTGACATGATAACGATACGGTCTGCCAGTGTCATCGCTTCTGTTTGGTCGTGAGTTACGTAGATAGTTGTAGCTCCGATACGACGGTGGATTTTCGCAATTTCAGCACGCATTGATACACGAAGTTTGGCATCCAAGTTTGACAAAGGTTCGTCCATCAAGAACACTTTTGCATCACGGACGATTGCACGACCCATGGCAACACGTTGACGTTGACCACCTGAAAGGTCAGCAGGTTTACGTTCCAAGAATTCTTTCAATCCAAGGATTTCAGCTGCTTCTTGCACACGTTTGTCGATGTCTTCTTTGCTGTATTTACGCAATTTCAAACCGAAAGCCATGTTGTCATAAACAGTCATGTGTGGATAAAGAGCATAGTTTTGGAATACCATGGCAATGTCACGGTCTTTTGGAGCTACGTCGTTGACAACCACGCCATCGATAGATGCAGTTCCTTCTGTGATATCTTCAAGACCAGCAATCATACGAAGAGTTGTTGATTTACCACATCCTGAAGGACCTACGAAAACGATAAATTCTTTGTCTTTGATGTCCAAGTTGAAGTCTTCAACTGAATAGTGTTCGCTGTTTGGATATTTTTTGTAAATGTTTTTAAGATTCAATTCTACCATGAGGTGAACTCCTTTTGTCTTTTGATAGTTTTATTATAGATGAAAACGCTTTACATTTCTATGGCAAGATGACCAAAAAAATAAAAAAGTTCTGTGCAACTTGCACAAAACTTTATAAAATATCTGGTAAAATCAATTGATAACACAAGGTCAGGTCGGTCAATTCCTTCAACTGAAGCCCTGTTAATTCTTCCCATTTATCAATCTTGTATTGGAGAGAATTGCGGTGCAGATAGAGTTGCTGGGCTGTTTTAGTAAGAACAGCACTATTTTCCCAAAGAGAGAGAATGATTTCCTGAATCTGATCCTGGTCCAAAATCATCTGATGTAGACATTCCTTGATTGCCTTCAAATCCACGAGCCTTTCTCCCATACTCCAAAGATAGAGCTGAGAAAAAGTATGAACACCTTGGTGACCCTGACGCCACCAAGTCTTGAACAAATCGCGCTCAGCTTTGATTAAGTCTGATAGGGCTTGATTTCCAGTCTGAGACCAAACCTGGCCTAACATGATAGAGAGACGCAGTCCAAAGTCATACTCAACCGCTTCAATTGTATCACTTAAAATAGCTCGTACAGAAGTGTATTTATCTTGTTGAAGTACGAAAACATAATCCTGAGCTCCGACCTGAATCACCGTCTGACAGTTCGGAAAAAGAGTCCGCATCATATCTAGCCAAGAAGCTAGATTTTCCTGCTGAAAATAGGAAAGATGGCAATAAACCAACTGAATCTTTTTAAAAGTTTTCGGTGCCTGTCCCTTGCCCTCAACCAGATAAGAATACCAAGGATTGAGCGAACGAGCCTGCTCCTGCTGAGTCAAAAGGGCAACCAACTGCTTTTCACGCTCGCTGAGCCCAGCTTCCTCCAGCAAAATCCACTGCTGAGAAGCTAAAGGGAGAGTGAGATAGCCCTCTTTCTCTACTGGTTGGTCTGAAATCTGAGCCTCAGGAAACCAGTCTTGTAGTTCTTTTGCCATCATGTCCTAGCCCTCCACTTTTTGGATGCACCAAGAAATCAAGCTCTCAAGACGTTCCAGATTTTCAGTCATATGGAGATAACCCATGACTGCTTCAAAACCTGTGGACATGCGGTAAGTCACCACATCAGCATTTTTAGCCTTGGTATGGCTATTGGTATTGCGACCACGTTTGTAGATTTCCTCTTCTTTTTCCGTCAGGACTTGCTCCTCCAACATAAGAGAAATCAGGCGAGCCTGAGCCTTAGCTGACACATACTTGGTCGCTTCTTGGTGGAGTTTATTGGGTTTGGTCATACCTTTAAGAATGAGGTGACGACGAATATACATAGAATACACCGCATCTCCTTCAAAGGCTAGCGCAATCCCGTTAATGAGATTGACATCAATCACGTGTCCACCTCACTCCATCTTTGGTGTCAAGGAGCTTAATCCCTTGAGCAGCCAATTGGTCACGGATCTGGTCCGCTGTAGCAAAGTCACGATTGGCACGCGCTTCTTGGCGTTTTTGGATTAAGTCTTCAATCTCTGCATCCAAAACTTCCTCAATAAAGACAATTCCAAAGACCTCTAACATAGCCGCAAGAGCTTCCTTAACACTTGCATCATAGTTTCCAGAATTGATCCACTTGGCCATTTCAAAGACTACTGTGATACCGTTGGCAGCGTTGAAATCCTCATCCATAGCTGCTATAAACTTGTCTTTAAAGGCTTGTAACTCTTGGGCGTCCACATTTCCTGTAAATGGTTGCTCATAAGTGTTCTTCAAATACTTGAGATTGGTCTCAGCGTCTCGCACTGCCTTTTCCGTAAAGTTGATAGGCTTGCGGTAATGCTGAGTCGCAAAGAAGAAACGAAGCACTTGCCCATCAAGAGTTTTAAGGGCATCGTGCACTGTGATAAAGTTACCCAAGGATTTGGACATCTTGACATTATCAATATTGACAAAGCCATTATGCATCCAATAGTTGGCAAAGGTCTTGCCAGTTTTGGCTTCTGACTGGGCAATTTCATTGGTATGATGAGGAAACTCTAGGTCGGCTCCACCACCGTGAATATCAATGGTGTCGCCCAAAATCTCTGTCGACATGACTGAACACTCGATGTGCCAGCCCGGACGACCAGGTCCCCAAGGACTGTCCCAAGAAATCTCGCCTGATTTGGCAGCTTTCCAGAGGGCAAAGTCTACAGGATTTTCCTTACGTGCCGTTTCTTCATCGGTACGACCTGAAGCACCTAGTTCCAAATCTTCCAAGGTTTTATTTGCTAATTTAGCATAGTTGTGGGATTTTTCCACACGGAAGTAAACATCTCCTTGGCTCTCATAGGCAAAACCTTTTTCAATCAAGTCTTCCACAAAACGGATGATGTCAATCATAAACTCCACTACACGCGGATGGCGAGTCGCAGGTTTGACGCCCAAGGCCGTCACATCCTCACGAAAGGCAACGATGTACTTGTCCGCAACCTCCTGTGGCGTAATGCCTTCTTCCTTGGCACGGTTGATAATCTTATCATCCACATCCGTAAAATTGGAAATATAGGCAACCTCATACCCACGGTACTCAAAATATCGACGAATGGTATCAAAAGCTACCGTCGAACGGGCATTCCCCACGTGGATATAGTTATACACGGTTGGCCCACAAACATACATCTTGACTTTGCCGTCCTCAATCGGGACAAACTCTCGCAAATCACGAGACATGGTATCGTAAATTTTAATCATGCGGTCCACTCCCTTCTCTATTTCTGACTTTTTCGGCTGAAAACCAGCTCTGCAAAAGGACCAAATTGTCTGAGGCTATCCAGTTGGTAAAAGCGCTGCCCTTCCTCTTGGGTAAAGAAGGGAACCCCCTTTCCTAGGATAAGGGGCGCTATCTGAACAATGAGGTGGTCGAAAAGATCCGCATCCAAGAGCGGTCCTACTAAGGAATTACCACCAATCACAAAGACATTTTTGCCTTTGTCAATTTGGTGAACAAAGTCCACCACATCCCCAGCTACTGGCTGGTAATTGCTGACAGGCAGGTTTCTATCATGCGTAAAGACATAGTTTTCCGTAGCTTGATAAAAACTTTCTACATCTTGCAAATCTTGGATTTCCTCAAAGGTCCGCTTGCCCATGATGGTGATATCCATTTGCCTGTAAAAGTCATCATAGCCTGTATCCTCTACAGAACCAAGCTGATGCAGCCAGTCTATCCTGTGCTGGCTGTCTGCCAAGTAGCCATCCATGGTGATACAGCCGTAAAAATATACTGCCATTCTTGTAGTTTCCTTTCTAGTTCTACTTCGCCTTCACTTAGCGGGATAGCTCCAGATGATTAGACCTAAGCTAATCAAAGTATTCAGCAAAATCCTTGCTGGACAAGAAAAATAAGCCAGACAACAGCAATTCCAATCTGCAACAGAACGGTTCATTCTTAAACATTCAAGCGCCTCTCCTGTCTACTTACGGCTCAAGGTGTCTTAGATTTTAATCATAAAGTAATAGTCAAGAAAACTAAAATCCGAGAACAGTTAGTTTCATCACTAAGAGTTCAATTGAATTTCAGTCCGAATGTCTCTACACTTCGGAATCCCTTGCTCCTTTCTCATTCAGATAAACCACCTGAGTCTGTTTGACAAAGCCAATTTTTTCATACAAGCGTTTGGCACCTACATTGCTATCTTCCACTGCAATCTGAAATTCCTTATCATTTTGCTCAATTAGTTGGTTGACAAGGGATTTTGCTAAGTAGCTTCCATAGCCTTTTCCACGTTCAGGTTCAGATATTGCTAAACCGTAGAAGTAATTCGTATCGCTCGATAAATCAACCGTGCAAGTTCCAATAACCTGATCGTCTTTTAACAAAATATATAGGCGACTTTCTGGATCTTTCAGAGCTTCAGCGACATATCTATCCACAACTTCTCTAGATTCATGTTCCTCTGAAAATGCCTGAAATTTCAACTGACTAATTTGCTCCTGATACGAACTATCTGCTAACAAAACTTCAAGATTGGAAACAGTTGCTAACGGATAAGGTTTTCTATCCTTACCTAACCAAGTTTCTGTCTCTTCATCCTCGACCAATCCCCAGTTGCTAATAAAATCAGGATGGCGGTCTAGAAAAACACGCTCTGTCTGAAAAGTAACTGAACGAATAGGGAAAGAAGCCGTTTCTTTCTCAAAACTAGCAAACAATGCACGCGCAATCCCCTGACGGCGATGAGCTGGATGAACCAGTATCGTCACTTCCACATCTTGATCATCTGCATAGACAGTTAATAAACCAACAAGTTCGCCTTTTTCATAATAAAGGAAAAAGGCGGGCATGTTTGGGTCAAAATTAAGCATGTTAGAGAGATAGGGATCACGATAGGTACCGTCATAGTTTTGGCAACAGTTAATTAGTTTTTTCGCCTCAGATAGCTCCTCTTGGCTTAACTTGTTTCTTGCTTGAATCATATAGGTACCCTCTACAACCCCGACGATCTGTGACTGGCTTCTTTAGCCTGCTCGAGTTTATTGACGTAGTACTCTCGTTTTTCTTCGACTTCGTGGATCGTCGGTTCATCCTTCTGTCCATGAACTCGGACAATCTTGGCCGGAATACCGACAACCGTCACATCACTAGGTACATCTGCTACGACAACTGCTGCAGCACCGACCTTAGCATTTTCGCCAATTTCCACTGGTCCGATAACTTGGGCATGGGCCGAAATGAGAGCTCCCTTTCGAACGGTCGGATGGCGTTTGCCACAGTCTTTTCCTGTTCCCCCAAGAGTCACTCCGTGATAAAGAAGAACACCTCTTTCAACGATCGCTGTTTCCCCAATCACCAAGCCAGAACCATGGTCGATAAAGACACCTGAATCAATCTGGGCACCTGGATGAATCTCAATCTGAGTCCAAAAGCGCCAAAACTGACTGTGCATACGAGCCAAGAGTTTGAAGCCATGCTTCCAGAGAAAATGCGAGAGACGGTGGGCCGCCAAGGCCTTGACACCTGGATAAGTCAGCAAAACCTCCAAAGTGGTGCGGGCCGCTGGATCATTTTCTTTTGCGATATCAATGGTTTCGCGCCACCATCCCATACATTTCTCCTTTTCTTATTCTGAATCTTTTGGTGTTTCTGTAAATTCTTTCTTAGGTTTGTGATCCTTGTGATGACGTGGGCGGTGAGGTCTCTCAGACTTTTCGCCTTTTTCATCACGTTCAGGTTTTGGAGGACGAGGAAGAAGAGCTTTCATAGAAGCATCCACACGTCCTTTTTCATCAATCTTGATAACCTTAACATCAACTTCATCCCCGATTGCTACCAAGTCTTCGACATTATTGGTACGCGTCCAAGCCATCTCAGAGATATGAACAAGGGCATCTGTCTTATCAAAGAGGTTAACAAAGGCACCAAATTTCTCAATACGAACGACTTTAGCACGGTAAACTTCGTCCACCTTAGCTTCACGGACCAAACCAGCAATAATTTCTTTAGCACGGTTAATAGCATCTTGGTCGCTAGAGTAGATAGACACATTTCCTTCTTCATCGATATCAATCTTAACACCTGTTTCAGCGATAATCTTGTCGATGGTTTCTCCACCCTTACCGATGACAATCTTAATCTTGTCCACATCAATCTTGATGGTATCAATTTTCGGAGCAGTTGGAGCCAATTCTGGACGAACTTCTGGAATGGTTGCTTCAATCACATCAAGAATTTCAAAACGGGCTTTCTTGGCTTGGGCAAGAGCCTCAGTCAAGATTTCTGCAGTAATCCCTTGGATCTTGATATCCATTTGAAGGGCTGTAATTCCGTCACGAGTTCCTGCAACCTTGAAGTCCATGTCTCCAAAGTGGTCTTCCAAACCTTGGATATCTGTCAAGACTGTATAGTTGTTTCCATCTGAGATAAGTCCCATGGCAATACCAGCCACTGGCGCCTTGATTGGCACACCACCAGCCATAAGGGCAAGAGTTCCAGCACAGATAGAAGCCTGAGATGAAGAACCATTTGATTCCAAGACCTCAGCTACCAAACGGATAGCGTATGGGAATTCTTCCAAACTTGGCAAGACTTGAGCAAGAGCACGCTCACCGAGAGCCCCGTGACCAATTTCACGACGACCAGGTGCACCGTAACGACCAGTTTCCCCTACAGAGTATTGTGGGAAGTTATAGTGGTGCATAAAGCGTTTCTTGTACTCTGGATCCAAACCATCAATGATTTGAGTTTCTCCCATCGGAGCCAAGGTCAAAACTGAAAGAGCCTGAGTTTGTCCACGAGTAAAGAGACCTGAACCGTGCACACGAGGAAGGAAGTCAACAACCGCATCCAAAGGACGGATTTCATCGACCTTACGGCCGTCAGGACGAACCTTGTCTTCTGTGATCAAACGGCGCACTTCAGCGTGTTCCATTTGTTCCAAGATTTCAGCCACATCACGCATAATACGGTCAAATTCTTCATGGTCCGCATATTTTTCTTCGTAAACGGCAGTAACTTGGTCCTTAACTGCTTGAGTTGCAGCTTCACGAGCCAATTTTTCTTCTACTTGGACCGCTTTTTGGAGGTCGCTGTTGTAGGCTGCGATAATTTCAGCCTGCAAGTCAGCGTCCACATGAAGTAATTCCACTTCTGCTTTTTCTTTACCGACTGATGCAACGATTTCTTCTTGGAAGGCAATCAATTCTTTGACTGCTTCGTGCCCTTTAAGGAGAGCTTCCAACATGATTTCTTCTGACAATTCTTTAGCACCAGACTCTACCATGTTGATAGCGTGTTTGGTACCAGCTACTGTCAATTCAAGGAGAGATTGCTCTGCTTGTTCTTGGCTAGGGTTGATGATGATTTGACCATCTACATAGCCCACTTGCACCCCAGCGATTGGACCGTCAAATGGAATATCTGAAATAGAAAGCGCCAAGGATGAACCAAACATAGCTGCCATAGGTGCAGAAGCATTTTCATCATAAGAAAGCACGGTGTTGATGACTTGGACTTCGTTACGGAAACCTTCTGCAAACATAGGACGGATTGGACGGTCAATCAAACGCGCTGTCAAAGTCGCATCTGTTGAAGGACGTCCTTCACGTTTCATAAAGCCACCAGGAAACTTCCCAGCTGCATACATTTTTTCTTCGTAGTTGACTTGAAGTGGGAAGAAATCCCCAGTTGCCATCTTCTTAGACATCACGGCCGCAGTCAAGACAGTTGACTCACCGTAACGCACGACAACTGCGCCATTTGCTTGCTTAGCAACCTGACCAGTCTCTACAATTAACTCACGACCCGCAAAAGTCGTTTGAAACACTTGTTTTGTCATTTTAATCCCCTTTGGATTGATGAAATTATACGCCTTGCCTACAAAGATCAGGATACAAAGGGCGTCAAAAGCAAAGTAAAATAGGAAACTGACGAAGTCTTCGATGAAGACAAGACAGTTTATCTTTTTTACACAGCTTTTCGGCCGGGTTCGATTACTCAAGATAGCATTCGATTGACGCAGTGTGCCATGCACACCAGGAAATCTATCTTTTTCACTAGGGATTTAGCCCGTGTTCAATTACTCAAGATACAAATCATTAGAAAGGTTTGATACTAAAGCATCTGAACCTTTCACGCTAATCGCTATCAGGCGATTAGCTAAACGCTTTACTAACTCTTTCCTCATATAACATCGATTTGACTCGCTCGTGTCGCTCCAACCACATTTGAAAAGCCTTTAAAATTTTAATACCCTCATCTTTGTATCAAGTACGTACAGAGTCTATTTTATCATATTTTTCTTAAAAAGTGCGGCCTTTACCATTAAAAAGGAACCACTCCCCTCACCTGAGAAGAATGGTTTGCTTTTTATTATCCTAGAGACTGATGATTAAACAAGGCATGGGTTGCTTGGTGGATGTATTTTGCTGTTTCTGCATTGTTCATGGTGTAGAGATGCACACCTGCAACATCCTGAGTTACCAAGTCCACGATTTGGTCCACTGCATAGGCAAGTCCTGCTGCTCTGAGCGACTCAGGGTCATGCTCATACTTGTCTAAGATGGCTTTAAATTTGCGTGGAAGATGGATATTCTCACAAGTCTTCAAGAGGCGGAGAGCCTGATTTCGATTCAGAATTGGCATAATCCCTGCATGAATGGGAACATCAATCCCAGCCAAGATGCACTTGTCTTGGAAATCATAGAAGCGCTCATTGTCAAAGAAAAGTTGAGTTACAAGGCTCGAGCAGCCTGCATCCACTTTCTTCTTAAGATTTTGAATATCTGAAATCTGATTTGGTGAATCTGGATGACCTTCTGGATAACAAGCTCCGACAATATCAAAGTGAGGGGCTTGCTCCTTGATGAACTCAATCAAGTCCGTTGCGTAGCGAAAATCTTTTTGCGGCTCCACATCTGGAATAATATCCCCACGAAGAGCCAAGATTTTCTGCACCCCAACCTTGTCTAAGTCGGCAATGGTTTCAGCAACCTTGTCCTTAGTCAAATAGATGGCTGGCAAGTGAGCAATAGTCGGAATCGCCAAGTCATTTTGGATAAAGTCGGCCAAACGAACCGTCGTTTCCTTGATATTAAATTTATTATTGCTGGCAGTTACACTGATAAAGTGAGGAGCCAACTCCTGCATATCTTGAAGAGCAGAAATAATGTTATCATTACCCACGGCTGGGTTGGGAGGGAACACTTCAAATGAGAGTGACGGTGTTTGGCGTGACATAGTCATTATCCTTTTCTAGTTGATTTTTTTCGTTAGCTGGATTCCTAGAATCTAAGTGAAACAGGCAGATTGACCAAACAGCGCTTCTTGAGAAATCCTATCTTACAATTTCTCACGCGCAGCTTTCGCTGCTTCCACAAGGCGGATCAAGCTTTCTTTTGTTTCTGGAATACCACGTGTTTTCAAACCACAGTCAGGGTTGATCCAAACTTTCTTGCTTGGCACTTTAGCAAGGATAGCTTCGATTGTGTGGTCGATTTCGCCTTCATTTGGCACACGAGGTGAGTGGATATCGTAAACCCCAGGTCCCACTTCTGTTTGGAAGTTTTTCGCTTTGAGTTCGTCCAAGATTTCAAGGTTTGAACGGCTAGCTTCAAAGGAAATAACATCTGCATCCATGTTGTCGATAGCTGGGATGATATCTGTAAATTCTGAGTAACACATGTGAGTGTGGATTTGTGTGTCTGGCGCTACTGTTGAGTGTACCAAGCGGAAGGCAGGAATTGCCCAGTCAAGGTAGTCTTCGTACCAGTCGCTACGACGGAGTGGCAATTTCTCACGAAGAGCAGCCTCATCGATTTGGATGATTTTCACACCAGCAGCTTCAAGGTCAAGCACTTCATCCTTGATAGCAAGGGCGATTTGAAGAGTAGAATCCTTGATAGAGATGTCTTCACGTGGGAATGACCAGTTGAGAATAGTTACTGGTCCAGTCAACATACCTTTAACAGGTTTGTTTGTGCGGCTTTGTGCATAGCTAGACCATTTAACAGTGATAGGGTTAAGACGAGTGACATCACCCCAGATGATTGGTGGTTTAACTCCACGCATACCGTATGATTGTACCCAACCATTTTTAGAGAAGAGGTAACCTGACAAGTTTTGACCGAAGTACTCAACCATGTCATTACGCTCAAATTCACCGTGAACAAGGACATCAAAGTCGATATCTTCTTGCCATTTGATCCATTCGTCAATTGTTTCAGCAAGGAAAGCATCGTACTCTTCTTGAGACAATTCACCCTTACGGTAAGCCAAACGTTTCGCACGAACTTCTTTTGTTTGAGGGAATGAACCGATAGTTGTTGTTGGAAGAGCTGGAAGTTTGAAAGCTTCTTCTTGGATAGCTTCACGTTCTGCAAAGGCTGGCAAACGAGTGTAGTCTGCGTCTGTCAAGCCAGCGATACGCGCACGAAGTTCAGCATTTTCACCAACACGCTCAGTCGCAAAGAGTTCTTTGTTAGCTGCAAGTGCTTCTTCACCTTGACCATTGCGGATAGCATCCAAATCACGAATTTCATCTAATTTTTCAACCGCAAAAGCAAAGTGGTTCAAGATTGCTGGTTCAAATTCTTCATTAGCAGTTGTAAATGGCACATGAAGAAGTGAGCATGAGCTTGTCAATACGATGTTTTCAGCTGGGATTTGTTCAAGAACAGCCAAACTCTTTTCGTAGTTGTTACGCCAGATGTTTTTACCATTGACAATACCTGCATAAAGAGTCTTGTCAGCTGGGAAGCCACCTTTAACCAATTCAAGAGTTTTCTTACCTTCAACGAAGTCAAGACCGATAGCATCTACTGGCAAGGTCACAAGGTCAGCGTAAACGTCACGAACGTCTCCGAAGTAAGTTTGAAGCAAGACTTCAAGACCTTTTTTGTCAGCCAAGAGTTTGTTGTAAAGGTTCAAGAAGAGGGCTTTTTCTTCAGCTGTCAAATCTTTTACAAGAGCAGCTTCGTCGAGTTGGATACGAGTCGCACCAAGTTCTGCCAATTTAGCAAAAACTTCTTGGTAAGCAGCAACTAAGCTGTCTACGAAGTCTTCTGCTTTCACGCCTTCTTCAAAGTCTGACAATTGAAGGAAAGTGAATGGACCTACAAGAACAGGACGAGTGTTGAGACCAAGTTCTTTTGCTTCTTGGAACTCATCGAAGATCTTGTGACCTGCAAGTTTAACTTGAGTGTCTTTTTCAAATTTAGGAACGATGTAGTGGTAGTTGGTGTTGAACCATTTCTTCATTGGGAGCGCGCGAACGTCCCCTTTTTCTCCTTGGTAACCACGACCCAAAGCGAAGTAGCGCTCAAGGTCAGACAAGTCCAAGTTTTGAACTGAAGCAGGTACCACGTTGAAAAGGAAAGCAGCATCTAGGAAGTTGTCATAGTGAGAAAAATCATTTGATGGAATTTCAGTGATGCCTTTTTCTTTGACAATGTTCCAGTGTTTAGCACGCAAGTCTTTTGCGGCTGCAAGGAGTTCTTCTTCTGAGATTTCTTTTCTAAAATATTTTTCAGTTGTAAATTTTAATTCGCGGAATTCGCCCAAACGAGGGAAACCGATGATTGTAGTTGACATGATGTGTCCTCCAAAATTTGTTGTTGAAACTATCTTAACAGAAAAGAAATCATCTGTATAATTGTAAAAAATTAGGCTTTGATATAGTTTGAAACTATATCTCTGTTTTAAACAAAAGAAAAAGACTTGAGACAAATGCCTCAAATCCTTTGTGTAGCTTGTTTTATAGCTTTATTTCAGTTAGACGGTTCAAACGCGTTATTAGTAACTCTTATAAGTGACTATGGCTTGTTATTAGAAAAGACTATATGTTGATTCCCTTCTCTCGGAGATTTTCCAGGCACTCCTCATAGTAGGTAGCATCATGCTCACTATAGATAGGACTTTTCATCTTTTCCTCTACTAAGTCTTGATAAGGAGGGCAGGTCTTACCTCGGTAGTTCTTGTCCAGCCACTCTTGACTTACCTTATAGCCATGGTTAGCCATCTCCTCCATGATCAAGCGATGATAGGCATAGAGACAATAGGGCGAGTGAGTAAAGACATAGTCCACCGTCGCATGCTTTCTACCCCAGCCATTGCCACGTAGAGCGCAACACTCTCGATGCTGCCCCAAGAGTTGAGGACGGGGAAGTTGTGAAATCAAAGCCTCATGCCAAAGTCTCATGGGCGTCTCCTTTCAGTAAAGTCGAATGTTGCAAGTATGTATTTGGGTAACGTTCAAGTAAATCTCTCGTCTTAACAATTAAGTCTTCTTTGGTGGCATGGCCAGAGTGATAACGCTCCAGTAAAAACATATAGTCCTTGCGCTCAGCATCAGTCGCTTTCTTCTTGAAATATCCCCAAATATGCTGAAAAGCATTACAAACCTGACCCCTGTGTTCTGGAATCTGGCAGGCACGGTCAATCATCTCTTGAACCATACTCACCTCCACCTCTTCATTCTTGAGATACTGACGAATCTCATTGTATATATTGCTAGAATGACTCAAAACGAGATATTTGTTTCTCGCCCAGAGTTGCTGGCAAAGGGCACGTTGGTTGCGATTTTCCATATTTCTCCTTACTTTCTACTAGTTCCCCGGAAATAAGGAAACAAAGTTATATCTTAAAAATGAGCGAATTATGAGCGAATAAATAGTATTTTTTGTAGAGCCTGATTTTTCTAATAAATATTAGTCAACAATCCTTAAATACCTGAATAAGTCTCTACTAACAACTGAATCTTACGTAAAACTTCTTGCTTTTTCCGTTCACGCGCTCCTTGTCTACGAGAAGTTGGTGGAATAATCGAATCCAAATCAGTCCCACTATTTTCAGCATAACCTCGTTGAATTGATTTGTCTATGAATAATTGATAATCAGCTACAAGTTTCTCAGCCTCAGCTAGGTCGTGAATCGCAATTTTCTTGCGCTCTTTGCCATATTCATAGAAAGCATTAATAATCCCATCATGGTCTTTCAATTTTTGCAAATCAGTGTCATTGATAAATCCAATAACCAACTCTTCTTTAGCACGGATATCAATGCTAGAGCGAATCACACGACTAACTTCTGCTTTCATTACTTCTTTAGACTCAGAATTCTTCGATTTTTCAACAATCAATGCAAGAATGTAGTCCAGGTTAATCTCATCTGTTTTTAGGAGTTCAATCTCAAATTCGACATCTGAAAGATCAATATCCAAGTCCTTGGCCTTTTCATAATTTTTAAGGTTCAAAAATTCATCTCGAATTTCCACATAAGTGCTTCTTAAATCCTGAAGATAACCTTCTGAAATAGGTTTGTCGATTTCTTGAAACTCATCATAATTTCGAAGGACATTATCAAGCTTCAACAACTCACCAAATAACTTAACAAACTCCTTCTTATCATGCTCTGTTTCAATTTCTTGCGGATTCGGGAATCTTTCCAGAATTTCCTGACAAACTGCAGTATAGCCTTTGACCTCGATACCCGTTACTTGGTCAACGAAACCATCCATATATTCACTAAAGCTTTTTTCTAAGATGATTTCAAGCTTGTTGGTGTCTCCAAAAGTCTTAATAGCTTCCTGCGTAGCCTTTTCTAAATCACGGAAACAAACAATATTTCCAAAAGGTTTAACCTTGTTAAAAATCCGATTGGTTCTCGAGAAGGCCTGAATCAAACCATGATAACGTAGATTTTTATCGACAAAGAGTGTATTCATAGTCGGGGCATCAAATCCCGTTAAGAACATACCGACCACAATCAGCAAATCCACTTCCTTGGATTTAACGCGTTTGGAAAGGTCACGATAGTAATTTTGAAACTCCTTCCCATCAGCTGAGAAGTTGGTCTTAAACATGTGATTATAATCATCAATTGCTCTAGAAAGAAACTCTTTAGAAGTTAGAGGCATGGCTGTATCTTGAGGTTCTAGCTCTTCATCTTGAATTTCTCCATAAGCTGACTGTTCTTCGTTAGGCGCAAAGCTAAAAATAGTCGCAACTTTCAAACGCTTAGCCTCTGGTAAAGCTGCTTGCTGTCGTTGGAGTTCTTCATAGTATAATTTTGCTGCTTCAATACTTTGTACAGCCAGCATAGCATTAAATCCAGACAATTGTTTTTGTTTATGAGTATAGTGTTGATTTCGGTGTGTTTTTGTATTATACACTCTCAACAGGTACTCTGTGATGGTTGCTATCCGTTCTGGATGTAGAAGTAGCTCCTTCTCCATCTTTTTGAGTTTCTTCTCATCAATCTCTCGGCCAACTGCTTTTTCAGCTTCTCTATACTTATTGATTTCAGGCTTGATATAGTTGTAATCAACCTTGAACTTCAAGACTTTTTTATCTCGAATAGCATCCGTGATAACATAGTTATGAAGTTGCTCCCCAAAAACTTCTTGAGTTGTTTCTCCCGTTAAACTATTTTCTGGGAAAATCGGTGTCCCTGTAAAACCAAATAGAGCGTACTGTTTAAAAGCCTTCTTAATGCGCTTTTGAGCCTTCCCAAACTGAGAACGATGACACTCGTCAAAAATCAAGACACATTTCTTAGCATAGACTTCATGATTAGGATTCGCAGTGATAAACTTATTTAATTTTTGAATAGTTGTGACAACGATTCGATCATCATTTTCTTCGATACTGCGTTGTAGTTCTTTTGTATTGTTACTACCATTGACTGAATTTGGTTGGAATTTTTGATATTCCTTCATAGTTTGATAGTCTATGTCTTTTCTATCTACAACGAATATCACTTTGTCAATATAGTCCAACTCTGTCGCTAAGCGTGCAGTCTTAAAGCTGGTCAAGGTTTTCCCTGACCCTGTTGTATGCCAGATATAGCCACAAGCATTGATTGTTCCAAAATTCTTCATCTCATTAGAGGAATGAATTTTTCTCAAAATACTCTCGGTAGCTGCTATCTGATAAGGGCGCATGATGAGCAAGGTATTGTCCACATCAAAAACACAATACTTGGTCAAAACTTCCAAGAGGACACGCTTGCTTAAGAAAGTAACAGTAAAATCTTCCAATTCGTGAATAGTCTTATTCTTACGGTCTGCCCACTCACAGGTAAACTCATAGTGATTTTTATTTTGAGCTGTCGTATTTGCAAAGTAGCGTGTATAAGTGCCATTCGAAATCACAAAAATCTGAACATACTTATACAAAGAATTTTCGCTGTTAAAGCTTTCCTTACTATAACGGTGAACCTGATTAAAGGCTTCTTGTAGACTAACTCCACGCTTCTTCAATTCAATCTGAACTAGCGGAAGACCATTGACTAAAATGGTCACATCATAACGGTTGGTATGACTCCCCACTTGCGTCACTTGGTTGATGACCTGCATACTGTTGTTGTGAATGTTTTTCTTGTCAAGGATAAAAATGTTTTTAATCCGTCCATCATCAAAAACAAAGTCATAGATATGATTTTCTTGGATTTTTCGTGTTTTTTCAACCAAACCTTCATTGGGACAGTCTAAATACTCGACTACAAAACGTTGCCATTCAGCATTCGTAAAGATCACCTTATTAAGCTTTTCAATTTGGACCTTTGCATTTGCTAAAAGCTCCGCAGGTGTATGGATATCCAATCGTTCATAATTGAGACCATTGACTAAATCCATAAGCAATTGTCTTTCCAAATCTGCCTCAGACTGAAATTCTCTATCTGTGCGATACTCTGGTTGATACTCAGCCAAGAGAATCCCTTCATTTGTTTCCGCAATTACTTCATGTACTTTTGAATAATCAACCATTGCATGCTTCCTTTTTTTATTTTAATTGAGATTCTATCTCAAAATGATTAAAGAATTTATCTAGTAAAGTTTAATAATTGTTCTCTCCAGTATTCATACTGTTTCTGTCTTAGTTCGATTTCTTTTGGAAGGCCCTCAGAAAGAGAGTTGGTTAAAGTATTGAAATTGTCAAGGGTAGAGACGATTCTTACTTGTTCAGTAAGAGATGGTAAGTAGAACGTTACTTTATCAATAATATCCTTAGACAATCTAGGAATACTAGCCTTTCGAACCTGTGATTTGAGTCTATCTTGCTTACTTAACAAGACATAGTACATAAATTTATCAGAAATATTATCTGACGTCTCTAACGTGTAGACATCATCTGCTGCCCAAAAGTCCACAGTGCTATACCCAATTTCACCAGCCGCCCCTGCACAAATTACAAAGCTAGTATTTTTCACTCTGTTTGATTCGGTATAATATCCTAAGGGGGCCAAACTATTTTGATAAACTGGAACACTTCCTGAAGTAGTTAGTTGCTTTCTAACAAGTCGTTTCCCACGTTGCAAATTGACAACTTGTCCCACCTTCACTCGAATTGGCCCAAATACCCACTGTAAAAGCTTGATAATAGCGGAGTTGTCCCACTCCTCTACTCTACTCTACTCTCAGTGTACTCGCCTTCGGCGACGAATGTCAAGAGTTTTTCTCTAAAATATTCATACTGTTTTTGTCGAAGTTCAATCTCTTTGGGCAGTCCGATGTTGAGGGCATTACAAACCTTGTCAAAATTGTCCAGAACTTGAACAATACGAGACTGGATTTCGAGAGAAGGGACTGGGATTTTGAATTTTTCAGTATCATTACTAGAAATTTGTGGCATCTGCATATTATTAGCGATGTTTTGAAAATGTTCTTTATTATGAACTAAGTAATGATAAATATATCTTAAATTGATATTTTCATTGTCTGAACTGTATGACCAAAATTCATTTTTAAAACTAAATGGTTTTGTACAATATTCAAAATCAATAATCCCGCGAGATTTTACAATAATTGCTTCTTCAGTATGAATATCTTTATCAGGAATATCTCCATAGTTCACATCAGCGTAAGTCTTTCCTCCTGCGAAGATACGGATTGGTGCACCATCTTTGTGAAGTAGTTTCATCTGACCAGCTGTAATTTTAGTCCCTTTTCCTTTTTTTAGACACTCACTTAACATCTTCCACTCAACCTGATAAACTTCATCCTCAAAGGATAAGAGTTTATCTCGATAATAAGAATATTGCTTTTTACGTGAGGTCAATTCTGAGGTCAATTCTGTAACATACTCAGTCATTTTGTCAAGTTTTTGCACGATTTTTTCTTGAATTTCTAACGGAGGAATAGGGATGGAAATTCTTGAAACATCCTTAGGATACACGTGTGGTACTCCTGATCCTTTTTTTAGACTAAAAAGTATTCCTTGTTTTTCAAGGAGATAATGGTATAAATACTTTGTACTTAACATTTTATCAAATGGTTTAATAGAAAAAGCATCTGATACAAATATCGGTTCATTCCAATACATCACAAAACCTGCATATGCACCACTACCTGCAACAGTTATTGTTTCACCTTCTCTGTTAAAGTCTCCATGGAAGTATGCAGGCTTCTGACCTCCAGAAATAACTGGATAAGGTCCATCAGTAGCTGTTTTAGAGGTAATTGTTTTTCCACGTTTTAGAAATACCACTTCCCCTAAATCTTTCCACTCAACAGGACAGTTTTGGATTTCCTCTAGGATGTTCATATTATACTTCCTCATTTCTTTAGTACTTTTTCCCACTCCTCTACAAATCCAATATGATGCAGATGAATTACTGCTTGATAACGTTTAATGAGTGCTGACAATTCACCTAGAAATCCTTCATTCCATTTTTTCTTATCAGGATGGAGGCTTTTAACCGCATAAAGTTGTGCCATTAGTCTATTTTTCAATTTACTATTTTCGTTCATGAAAGTAGGGAGTTGACCAGGGACCTTTGTGAAGCTTGTATAATATAAACGATTATAGTGGGCACAGTAATTTCTTAGAACCACTGCAACTTCTAGATAGGTTCTAACTTGAGTAGACTTTATACCAACATTTTTAGCAATATCTTTCTGGATATCTATCGGAGAATCTGCAAAAAATTTCGAAGTCATTCCAAAAGTAAAAAATTCTACTAAAACCCAGATAGGAAATTCTCCATCATATTTTCGGTGGTGATGCTTATAAATAGGGCTTTTCTTCCTATGTTCCAACTCCTTTTCAACATTTCCTAAAAATTCATTATGTTTATGAAATTTATTAAAAGCAGTCGCTTCTTTATAAGCTAAAGCTCCGTATTTATTTCCATGATGATAGGCGACTTGAGTCCTAAAATACAACTCAATGTCCTCTAAATACTTGAAAATAAGCAAACGTAACTCTGAATCAAAACAAGCAATTCCATAAATTTTCTCCAAAGAAACCTTGCTGGAATCATACTTCTGCGTCTCTTTGTCACGAAAAGGTAAAAAATAAGCAGTTAGCCGATAATAATTAACCTTTTGTAAAATATCAATCGCATACTCATTTGATTTGATATCTTTACATCCGTGCTCAATTAATTTGGCCACCTGCTCATCCCAAGTTTTAAATTCTTTAATTTTCATAGTAACTTCCGTATAAAAAAATGTCCGCCTTGTCACATCAAAGAGAGGTGGGCGGTCCTATTAATTCTATTATACCGTTTTTAACAGATAATTCAAGGATTTTTTACTATTTTTGGAATTATTTTCAATATTTTCAATATAGTATACACGGTAGCCAATCGCTAAAATCATATCGAGATTATAGTAGGCGACTTTTTTTGACTGAGTTTTACCAACCACTGCTTCATCCAACTCACCATCTTCAAAAATAGCCTTAATATGTTTACTAATATTTTGCTTGGAAGTTTGAAAGAGCTCAGCTAGTTCTTGTTGAGTCAGCCAAACCGTTCCATTATCCAAGTGGAGTTCAATAGCTGACTCACCATCATCTGTTCGATAGAGAATCACATCATTTGCCATAGCTCAGCTCCTCGACAATCTTATCTATCTCTGCACGCAAGTGGTCAATCTTAGTAACGGTCTCAGCTATTTCTTTATTAAGCACATCAATATCAATCTTCTCACGTGTATCTTCTTGTTCGACATAGGTTGAAACAGATAGGTTATAATTCTGCTCTGAACCAATCACATCATTATCAACAAGAGCAGATTTATAGTCAACATTTTGATAATTAGAGAATAATTCAACTATATGTTCGATATTGCTACCCGTCAAAACATTGTTGTTAGTCTCTTTTTTGAATTCCTTACTCGCATCGATAAAGAGCGTTTTGTTCTCTAGTTTATTTTTTGCCAAAACCAAGATAGTCGTTGCGATAGAAGTTCCAAAGAAGAGATTGTCTGGAAGGGAAATCACTGCTTCAACAAAGTTGTTATCTACTAGATACTGACGAATGGTCTTTTCAGCTCCTCCACGATAGAAAATTCCTGGAAAACATACAATAGCTGCTCGACCTTTATTGGATAAGTGATTTAGACTATGCATGATAAAGGCAAAGTCAGCTTTTGATTTAGGAGCTAGCTTACCAGCTGGAGCAAAGCGGTCATCATTTATTAGAGTTGGATCTCCATCTCCCACCCATTTGACAGAATACGGAGGGTTAGAAACGATAGCATCAAATGGCTTTTCTTCTAAATGCTGAGGATTTAAAAGGGTATCTCCTCGCTTAATATCAAAGTTATTGTAGTTGATATTGTGCAAGAACATATTCATACGAGCCAAGTTATAGTTGGTCATGTTAATTTCTTGACCAAAGAATCCATCTTCTAGAATATGGTCTTCATATTGTTTTTTCATTTGAAGAAGGAGAGAGCCTGAACCACATGTTGGGTCATAGACCTTGTTAATCTTGTCCTTGCCGACCATCACTAGACGAGCTAGTAGTTTAGAGACTGTCTGAGGTGTGAAAAATTCACCCCCACTTTTTCCTGCATTACTTGCATAGTTGGAAATCAAGAACTCATAAGCATCCCCAAAAGCATCAATGTCATTTTCCTCAAAGTTACCAAAGTTAATGCTATTGATACCATTTAGGATATCAGATAGGCGCTTATTTTTTTCTGGAACAGTCCCACCAAGGATGTTGCTTCTTGTATCCAAGTTATCAAACAGACCTTTGATATCATCTTCTGATTTGAAGCCAATCGCTGACTTCTCAATAGCTTGAAAAATATTGGCCAATTCTTCGTTTAAATTTTCATTTTGTGAAGCATCCTTGACTACATTTTCAAATAGTTGACTCGGAAGGATAAAGAATCCCTTATCCTCAACTGTCCCTGGTTTAAAATCTTGCTCAGCTTCTTGGTCACTCAATTCAGCATAACGGAATTCTAGATCCCCAGCCTCATGCTCAGCGCGGTCAAAATAATCAGCCATATGCTCTGAAATAAAGCGATAGAAAAGGATTCCTAAAATGTATTGTTTAAAATCCCAACCATCTACAGCTCCTCGAACATCGTCCGCAATCGACCAAATCTTACGATGCAGTTCCTTGCGTTCTGCATTTTCTTTACTTGCCATTTTCACTTCCCTAATTCAATGCATTATCCTTTATATTTTATCATATTTTAAGAAAAAGCACTTAAACCAAGAATAAAAGTGCGTCCTAAAAGTTAGACAGAAAAAATCTAACTTTTGGGATGCAGTACAGAAGAGCGAGTGATGTTCATTTTAGAGTGAATCCTATATCCTAATGCTTTTTCAATTTTTTTCTTTCTATTTTTTAATTGTGATAACATTAGATTAGAAGTATTTGGACTAATTTTATCAAATATTTCCTGGGATCTCTGAGCATATTTTATAAAATTACTAGGATATTTTTTTGATTTTCCAAAATCAGTATACAACGAGTAAATTTTGTGACGATTTGGTAGCTTCTTTAATCCTTTCTTTCTTTGAATACATTTAGATTTGTATATCAATTTTCTACCTTCACGGTAAAATTTATAGATACTCTTTTCACGAATTTTGACATTATTACCATCAAATCGAAAACCTAAATAATCTATACCATTTACTTTGTTGTGTTCATCCAATACCACATTATCATTAATAAAAAATTTTTTATTTTTATCAGTCTGTAAATGAATTTTATTTTCATCTGATAGTTCTTTTAATAAATTTGTAATCTCCTCTACAAAATTATTTCCATACCTAGAATACAGTTTTTCAACATCTAATACAATTATAAAATCATCAGAATATCTTTGATAAAAACCATCAAATTCTTTTGAAAGTTCAGCTAAGCTCCTATCAAAATCAATAGCATAGATATTAGCAAGAACTCCACTTAATGAATTTCCTTGAGGGATTCCAAAAATATTTTTGTTTAATTTGCATTTATTATATTTTTGAAATTTTCTAAAATCACCTATACTTCGAAAATAACTAACATCATTTTTCAGTACCAAAGAATCATCAGAAAAATCTAAAGTACTTTTTTCAATAAAGGCAAATTTAGTTAGTGATTTATATATGTTATACCAATCACTGGGTAATTGTTGAACTTTTAATACTCTCTGCAATCTATCCTTTAATAATTTGTGATCCAATGTATCAAAAAACTTTTCAAAATCACCAATAATTACCAAAGCATTGTCTTGCTTCTCTATAAAAGAAATCGCCTCCGCAGCAAAATTTATACTACTTTGATGTTGTTTATTCGTACGATATGCCACCGAGAAGAAATTTAATTCATTATCCTCCATCCACTCATTGTAGCAAATATTTAGTAATTCAGAGTAATATTTATATATCAAACCATCTAAATGGCCTGCATACATTAGAGGACGAATTTTAAACTTTACAGGTCTACCATCAATATCACTAAACTCATAACCAACGTACTTAGAATTTTTCCGCTCATAACGCAAAAAAGGAAGAAAGCTATGACGAGCAACTTTCTCTGGGTCTGTAATATAATCTATTACCCTATCAATCATTATCCTTTTATCAATATGACGATATTTCTTACACTTATACGATTTGAAATTTATTTTTTCCATAAAACAAAAGGAGCAATATTAGCAATAGGTCGGTATTCCTATAATAAAAGCTAATATTGCACACTTATTAATTTATTTTATAATACCGAATACCAAATTAGTCACGAATGTTAGAACGATTTCTTCAAAGAAATCCATCAGTAGTCCCTCCGATTCTGTAAACTGGTTGATTTGACTAAGAGTCGAACGTAGACGAGGACGTTGTCTAAGTTCGAATCCAAACTGCCGACCGAGGCAGATTGCAACGATAATCAAAATTAACATCTTCTCACCTATATTAATTATAGCACAATTTGTAGCTTGTGAGCAAGCGTCTATCATTGTGACAGATAAATTCGACTTCCCATACGGCTAAACCTATGGACAACTTTATTTTACCATTTAAAAAAACGAAGTCAAGTAATAATTAATTCCATATCTAACTATATTTAGCGATTATTTCAGAACTGATTAATATTAAAATTAACTAACGATTCGAAGGATTCATACTGGACATAAACTTCGTCCATCAGATAGAGACCCTTACTATTTTTAGATTTTAACTTTTCTAGCCTTAGAATACATATAAACTTTAGTAAATACGACTATTCGAAAGCTCGAAGACCTCAAAACTTTCTCATATAAGCTATTCGAAACGTAATTTACTTATAAATTTATGTAATTACACTTATTCTAAACCTAGAATACATGTAAACTTTAGGAAAGAGATCTATTCTAAGTCTCGAAGACCTGTATTCCCATCTATTTCTTATCAAAAACACTCATCCCCCCTTTCTCCTCCAAAATATGGTATAGTAGAACTATACTATCTACGAGGAGTTTACATGTCACAGGATAAACAAATGAAAGCTGTTTCTCCCCTTCTGCAGCAAGTTATCAACATCTCATCGATTGTCGGCGGGGTTGGGAGTTTGATTTTCTGTATTTGGGCTTATCAGGCTGGGATTTTACAGTCTAAGGAAACCCTCTCTGCCTTTATCCAGCAGGCAGGCATCTGGGGGCCACCTCTCTTTATCTTTTTACAGATTTTACAGACTGTCGTTCCTATCATTCCTGGAGCCTTGACATCGGTTGCTGGGGTCTTTATCTACGGCCACATCATCGGGACTATCTACAACTATATCGGGATTGTGATTGGCTGTGCCATTATCTTTTATCTGGTGCGCCTCTATGGGGCTGCCTTTGTCCAGTCTGTCGTCAGCAAGCGTACCTATGACAAGTATATCGGCTGGTTGGATAAGGGCAATCGTTTTGACCGTTTCTTTATCTTTATGATGATTTGGCCCATTAGTCCAGCTGACTTTCTCTGTATGCTGGCTGCCCTGACCAAGATGAGCTTCAAGCGCTATATGACTATCATCATTCTGACCAAGCCCTTTACCCTCGTGGTTTATACCTACGGTCTGACCTATATTATCGACTTTTTCTGGCAAATGCTTTGACATGTAAAAAATCCGTTTGGTTTCCCAAGCGGATTTTTAGAACGTAGATTGACTATAGCTTGATACTAAATATACTTTGGTATGAAAATCATACCTATTTTTCGATAGTGAGGCGAGGACTTACCTAGCCTTTCCGCCGTGATAGAAACACCTGAAATCTAATGGTTTCAGGTGTTCGGAAACTTTGAGACATTAGGCTCAAAGTTTAGGTATGGAATTTCGAAGAAAGTCGCTACCGTCCGTAATCACTTAAGGAAAAGCTCAAAAATATTGTTTTCAACTACAAAATCCGTTTGGTTTCCCAAGCGGATTTTGTGCTTTATTTTGAAACTTCTTTTGCAAGAACAAAGTTTCCAAGAGTAGCAGAACCATTTCCTGCGACTGCTGGAGTGACGATGTACTCACGCACATCTGGCACTGGTAGGTAACCATTGAGAAGAGCTGTAAATTTCTCACGGACACGATCCAGCATGTGTTGTTGAGCCATGACCCCTCCACCAAAGACAATCACGTCTGGTCGGAAAGTCACTGTCGCATTAACCGCGGCTTGAGCGATATAGTAGGCTTGAACATCCCAAACAGGGTTGTTGAGTTCAATGTTTTCCCCACGAACACCTGTACGAGCTTCCAAACTTGGACCAGCTGCATAGCCTTCCAGACATCCTTTATGGAAAGGACAAACACCCTTAAACTCTTTTTCAATATCCATTGGGTGTCTAGCAACATAATAATGACCCATCTCAGGGTGACCCACACCGCCGATAAACTCACCACGTTGGATAACACCTGCACCGATACCTGTACCGATTGTGTAGTAAACCAAGTTTTCGATACGACCACCAGCATTGTTACGGGCAACCACTTCACCATAAGCAGAGCTGTTTACGTCTGTTGTGAAGTACATTGGCACGTTGAGGGCGCGACGAAGGGCACCAAGCAAGTCCACATTTGCCCAGTTTGGTTTTGGAGTCGTTGTGATAAAACCATAAGTTTTTGAGTTTTTGTCAATATCAATGGGACCAAATGAACCAACTGCAAGACCAGCAAGGTTATCGAATTTTGAGAAGAACTCAATGGTTTTATCGATTGTTTCGATTGGAGTTGTTGTTGGAAATTGTGTTTTTTCTACAACGTTAAAGTTTTCATCACCGACAGCACAGACAAACTTTGTACCGCCCGCTTCCAAGCTTCCATATAATTTTGTCATGATAAACCTCTTGTTTTTATTTTCTTTATTATAGCATATTTTAAAAATCTAAGTTTCTCAATTTTTTAGATTTTCCTCTGTAAATCTTACCATTCAAGCAAAAACGAACAAACATGTCATTTGTTCGTTTTCACATTAGAGAGGATTGATTAGATTTTCACTTCGATCACAGCATCCCCCTTCGCAACTGAACCTGTTGCGACTGGAGCTACTGAAGCGTAGTCAGCTGTATTTGTAACGATAACCATTGTTGTATCATCAAGTCCAGCTGCAGCGATTTTGTTTGAGTCAAATGTTCCAAGAACATCGCCAGCTTTCACCTTGTCACCTTGAGCAACTTTTGCTTCAAAACCTTCACCATTCATAGATACAGTGTCAATACCAACGTGGATCAAAACTTCAGCACCATCAGTTGTTTTCAAACCAAAAGCGTGTCCTGTTGGAAAGGCAATTGAAACTTCAGCATCAGCTGGTGCATATACCACACCTTGGCTAGGTTTCACAGCGATACCTTGTCCCATAGCTCCACTTGAGAATACTGGGTCATTAACATCAGCAAGAGCAACAACGTCACCAACGATAGGAGTTACAAGTGTTTCATTTTGAAGAGTTGCTGGAATGTTACCAGTTGTTTCTTCTTGGACCAAACGTTCTGTCTCTACTTCAGTAGCAACTTCTTTTTCATCCTCATAACCAAACATATAAGTAAGAGCGAAACCAAGAACGAATGATACAGCTACCATAAGAAGGTATTGTGCAAGTTGTCCGTTACCGATGTAAAGCATTGTACCAGGGATGACGGTGATACCATTACCAGTACCTGCAAGTCCAAGGATAGAAGCCAATCCACCACCGATTGCACCAGCAATCAATGAAAGGAAGAATGGTTTACGGAAACGCAAGTTAACCCCGAAAATAGCAGGCTCTGTAATACCTAGGAAGGCAGAAAGAGCAGCTGGGAAAGCAAGTGTTTTTAGTTTTGGATTTTTAGTTTTAACACCAACCGCAACAGTCGCAGCACCTTGAGCTGTCATAGCAGCTGTGATGATCGCGTTGAATGGGTTAGCATGGTCAGCAGCAAGCAATTGAACTTCAAGCAAGTTGAAAATGTGGTGCACACCTGACACGACAATCAATTGGTGAACCCCACCGATCAAGAAACCACCAAGACCAAATGGCAAGCTGAGGATCGCTTTTGTAGCGATAAGGATGTAGTTTTCAACGACGTGGAAGACCGGTCCAATGACAAAGAGTCCAAGGATAGACATGACCAAAAGTGTAACAAATGGCGTTACCAAGAGGTCAATGACATCTGGAACAACCTTGCGGACAGCTTTTTCAAATTTAGCTCCGACAACCCCGATGATGAAGGCTGGAAGAACAGAACCTTGCAAACCAACAACAGGGATGAAACCAAAGAAGTTCATAGCTGTTACTTCACCACCTGAAGCGACTGCCCAAGCGTTTGGAAGCGAGTCAGAAACAAGCATCATACCAAGAACGATACCAACGGCTGGATTTCCACCGAATACACGGAAGGTTGACCACACAACCAAACCTGGCAAGATGATAAAGGCTGTATCTGTCAAGATTTGCGTGTAAGTTGTCACGTCAGCTGGAAGTGTCATTCCAAGAGCAGTCAATAGACCACGTACACCCATGAAAAGACCTGTTGCTACGATAACTGGGATGATTGGAACGAAAACGTCACCGAAAGTACGGATAGCACGTTGGAACCAGTTCCCTTGTTTGGCAGCTTCTGCTTTCATATCATCTTTAGATGATGTTGGCAAACCAAGTGCAACAACTTCATCGTACATTTTGTTAACTGTACCTGTACCAAAGATGATTTGGTATTGACCTGAGTTAAAGAAAGCACCTTGAACTTTTTCCAAGTTCTCAATCACTTCTTTATTGATTTTTCCTTCATCTTTGACCATGACACGAAGACGAGTCGCACAGTGGGCAACACTGTTGACATTTTCACGTCCGCCCAAGGCATCGATGACTTTTTTTGCAATTTCCTGATTGTTCATTTGCAAAAATCTCCTTATATAAAATTTTGTTCTTGTTTGAAAGCGATTTTATCCGCCCTACGACTATTATTTTATCATGTTTTAGAAATATGTCAAGCGTTTTGCAGAAAAAATATTCTATCCACTTAGTAAGCATGCTTTAGATTGATTGATTTTGACTGTTTTATCAGGTATTCCTTGAAAAAATAAGTTTAAAATCTTATTTAAAAGGGTTTTGTTTCATTCTCTTTCATATTTTCGTGAAAATTTGATTGATTTCCTGCATTTATTTTGTGACAAACGTTTGACAGTTTTTTCTTTTTTTTAACATAAAAGGCTTGCTTTTTTTTCCGAAAACGGTTACTATTAAAAGTGATAAGATTTTTGGAGGAATGAATGAATGAAATGGACAACTGAGCGTCGTTACAGACTTTATCAAGATTGGACGCAAGAAGAAATTCAACATATAAAAGAAAATATGGCACAATCTCCATGGCATACTCATTACCATGTTGAGCCAAAAACAGGACTCCTAAACGACCCAAATGGCTTTTCTTACTTTGATGGAAAGTGGATTGTTTTTTATCAGAACTTTCCTTTTGGTGCAGCCCATGGTTTGAAATCTTGGGTTCAATTGGAAAGTGAGGACTTGGTTCATTTCACAGAAACTGGAGTCAAAGTTTTGCCTGACACTCCATTAGATAGCCACGGTGCCTACTCTGGTTCTGCCATGCAGTTTGGCGATAACTTATTCCTATTTTATACAGGAAATGTCCGCGATGAAAATTGGATCCGTCACCCATACCAGATTGGGGCTTTGATGGATAAGGAAGGCAATATTACGAAGATTGACAAGATCTTAATTGACCAGCCGGCAGACTCTACAGACCACTTCCGCGATCCGCAAATTTTTAATTTTAAAGGTCAATACTATGCCATCGTCGGTGGACAAGATTTGGAGAAAAAAGGCTTCGTTCGTCTCTACAAAGCTATTGACAACGACTACACAAACTGGCAAGCTGTTGGCGACCTTGACTTTGCTAACGACCGCACTGCCTATATGATGGAATGCCCAAATCTGATCTTTGTAGGGGAGCAACCTGTCCTTCTTTACTGCCCACAAGGATTGGATAAGAAAGTTCTAGATTACGATAATATCTATCCAAATATGTATAAGATTGGGGCTTCCTTTGACCCTGAAAATGCCAAAATGGTAGATGTGTCTCAACTTCAAAACATGGACTATGGTTTCGAAGCCTATGCAACTCAAGCCTTCAACTCTCCTGATGGACGTGCTCTAGCTGTTAGCTGGCTTGGTTTGCCAGATGTTTCTTACCCTTCTGATCGTTTTGACCACCAAGGAACCTTCTCTTTGGTCAAAGAACTCACTATCAAAGACGGTAAACTCTACCAATACCCAGTCGCAGCTGTCAAGGACCTTCGTGCTTCTGAAGAAGCCTTCTCAAATCGTGCCCAAACCAATAACACTTACGAACTTGAACTCAACTTGGAAGCCAATAGCCAGAGCGAGATTGTCTTACTTGCTGATAAAGAAGGCAAGGGACTTTCCATCAACTTTGACCTTGTAAATGGTCAAGTGACAGTAGATCGTAGCCAGGCTGGTGAACAGTATGCCCAAGAATTTGGAACTATTCGTTCTTGCCCAATCGAGAATCAGGCTACTACTGCTACAATCTTCATCGATAATTCTGTCTTTGAAATTTTCATCAATAAAGGAGAAAAAGTATTTTCTGGTCGTGTCTTCCCACATGCGGACCAAAATGGGATCCTAATTAAATCTGGAAACCCAACTGGAACTTACTATGAATTAGATTATGGTCGCAAAACTAACTGATGTCGCCAAACTTGCAGGCGTCAGCCCTACTACCGTTTCTCGGGTTATCAATAAAAAAGGCTATCTATCTGAAAAAACCATTCAAAAGGTCAATGAAGCTATGCGAGAATTGGGCTATAAACCCAACAACCTGGCTCGCAGTCTACAAGGAAAATCAGCTAAGTTAATCGGCTTGATTTTCCCCAATATTTCTAACGTTTTCTATGCAGAATTGATTGATAAGTTGGAACACCAACTCTTCAAAAATGGATATAAGACCATCATTTGCAACAGCGAGCACGATTCTGAGAAGGAACGCGAATACATCGAAATGTTGGAAGCTAATCAGGTAGACGGCATCATTTCTGGTAGTCACAACTTGGGAATCGAAGACTACAATCGTGTGACAGCACCGATTATTTCCTTTGACCGAAATCTGTCTCCAGACATTCCAGTCGTTTCCTCTGACAATTATGCTGGTGGGGTTCTCGCAGCCCAGACCTTAGTCAAGACAGGTGCCCAGTCTATCATCATGATTACAGGGAATGACAATTCTAATTCGCCAACCGGACTACGCCACGCTGGCTTTGCATCTATTCTCCCCAAAGCACCTATTATCAATGTTTCCAGTGACTTTTCTCCAGTCAGAAAAGAAATGGAAATCAAGAATATCTTGACCCATCAAAAACCAGATGCCATCTTTGCTTCGGATGATTTGACCGCTATTCTAGTCATTAAAATTGCCCAAGAACTGGGTATTTCTGTTCCTGAAGAGCTCAAGGTCATCGGCTATGATGGTACCTACTTTATCGAGAATTACTATCCTCATTTGACGACTGTGAAGCAACCTATGCAAGAGATTGCCCAACTCACTGTTGACCTACTCTTACAAAAAATCGAAGGTAAGGAAGTCGCGACAACTGGTTACTTCTTACCAGTCACCCTATTACCAGGAAAAAGTATTTAATACTCTTCAAAAATCTCTTCAAACCACGTCAGCGTCGCCTTACCGTAGATATATGTAACTGACTTCGTCAGTCTTATCTACAACCTCAAAGCAGTGCTTTGAGCAGCTTGCGGCTAGCTTCCTAGTTTGCTCTTTGATTTTCATTGAGTATAAGCACAAGAAAACTCAGACTGCCTTCGTCTGAGTTTTTTATAATCTTAAATTTTCGAGATAGCGCTGGGCTGTCTCAAGGTTAAAGGTTTTATCTGCGATAAGTTGCTCGACTAGGGGAGCAACTTCAGATTCACTGGCACCTGCTAGGAGAGCCAAGGATTTGGCCTGCAATTTCATGTGGCCTTGCTGGATGCCTGTACTCACCAAGGCTTTGAGGGCTGCAAAGTTTTGGGCAAGTCCGATAGAAACGATAAGCTGGGCTAATTCTTTGGCAGAAGGATTTCCCAGTAGTTCATGACTAAGGGCTACACGAGGGTTGAGACCGATAGAACCACCCTTGGTCGCCACAGGCATGGGCAGGGTCATCTCACCGACCAATTCTTCTCTTTCAAGGTCCAGCGTCCATTGACTAAGACCTTGGTAATGTCCATCTCGACTGGCAAAGACATGGGCCCCAGCTTCGATGGCACGCCAGTCATTACCAGTGGCAATCAAAATAGCATCAATGCCGTTAAATATCCCTTTATTATGAGTAGCTGCTCGATAAGGATCAGCTTGCGCAAACTGACTAGCCAAAGCCATTTTCTCCGCAATTTCTCGTCCTTGATCCTTTTGGCGACTCAAGTAGCGAAAGGCGATGCGACAGCTCGCAGTCACCAGAGAATCGGTCGCGTAGTTGGACAGGATTCCCATAAGACTTTGTCCCTGACTGAGTTCTTCTAAGACTGGTTTCAAGGCTTCCAGCATGGTATTGAGCATATTAGCTCCCATAGCTTCCTGGGTATCGACATGGAGATAAACAACGAGAAAGTCTGTTTCACCTTTGATCTGTTCTACATGCAAATCACGCGCCCCGCCCCCGCGTTTAACGATAGAAGGATAGGCTTGATTGGCAAGTTTTAAGAGTTCCTCTTTCTTACTAGCAATCTTCTCTTGCGCTTGTTCAGGTTCAGCAACTTGATAAAGGGCTACCTGACCAATCATCCGGCGCTCATGAACCTGAGCAGTAAAGCCACCTGCTCTCTTGATGATTTTACTTGCATAGCTAGCCGCAGCAACCACGGAGGGTTCTTCTGTCACATAGGGAACTGTGTATTCCTGACCGTTAACGAGAACCTCTGGGATCAGCGAATAAGGCAGAGAAAAAGTTCCCACTACATTCTCACTCAGCTGGTCTGCCACAGTCACACTCATCTGTTCATCCTGCTCCAGACTCGCTTGTCTCTCAGGACTAAGGAGCGCCTGAGCTTTTAACAGCTCGAGGCGCTCTTGGTATGATTTTTTAGAAAATCCATTCCAACTTATCTTCATTATTTTTCAACCTTGCTATAACGGCGTTGGTGGTCAACAATTTCAACCAAGGCAAAATCTTGATTTTCATAGCCAGCAAACTGGGCAGAATTTGTTTCATCTAAGTCTACTTCCTCAAAGAAGACTTTTTCATAGTCAGCAACAGACAGGGCAGTTCGTTGGTTGAGCTTGTTCAAACGGTCTTTATCCAGATAAGCTTCATATCCTTCAACCAATTCACCACTGAAGAACTCAGCCACAGCACCGCTTCCGTAACTATAAAGGGCAATTTTATCCCCAGCCTTCAAGCTATCTGTATTTTCCAAGAGAGACAAAAGTCCGAGGAAGAGGGAACCTGTATAGATATTCCCCACCTTTTGACTGTAGAGAATAGACTGTTCAAAATGCTTTTGCAAGAGGTCTTTTTTCTCTTGAGGCAGGTTCTTATCCATGATTTTTTTCAAGCCTTTTAGCGCTAATTTAGGATAAGGCAAGTGGAAGCAAACAGCTGCAAAATCATCCAAAGTAAGCTGGTAGCGTTTTTGGTATTCAAGCCAAGTCGTTTTCAAACTATCCAAGTATTGTTGGGTAGAATAGACACCATTTACATAAGGAGTTGTTGAGTAATTTGGACGCCAGAAATCCATGATGTCACGAGTCTGAGCCACATTGTCATTATTAAAGGCCATAATGCGTGGATTTTGTGTAATCAACATGGCCACACTTCCAGCACCCTGAGTGGGTTCTCCTGGAGTTTCAATACCGTATTTGGCAATATCACTGGCAATGACCAAGACCTTGGACTCTGGAGAATTTTCCACATGCAGTTTGGCATAATGAAGGGCGGCAGTCGCTCCATAGCAGGCTTCTTTAATCTCGAAACTACGAGCAAAGGGCTGGATGCCCAGCAAGCCATGCACAAAGACGGCCGCAGCTTTACTCTGGTCAATTCCTGACTCGGTAGCCACAATGACCATATCAATTTCTTGTCTTTCTTGCTCAGTTAAAATAGAGTCACTAGCACTGGCCGCCAAGGTCACGATATCCTCAGTTAGGGGCGCAATACTCAATTCCTTGAGCAAGAGTCCTTTGCTTAATTTTTCAGGGTCAATTCCCCTCGCTTCTGCTAAGTCTTGTAATTTCAAGACATATTGACTGGTCGCAAAACCAATCTTATCAATACCGATTGTCATATTTACCTCTGTTTTATCATTCATTGTAAAAAATCGTTCTATACTATTTTATCACAAATGGCAGTAAAAGAGAGAAAAAAGACTTGATTCACCAAATCAAGTCTCTTATGAATCTAACTTTTATGCTGTTTTCGTAAGTGAGAATAAAGTCTGAGAATCACTGTTCCGCTAGCCATTCCAATGGAAATCACCAAAGCCAACATAACAACCAAGGTTGCACTGGCAATGGCATGACTGTAATCTCCTGTCACAAAAAAGGCAGTTGTACGATAGGATAGATAACCTGGAACCAGAGGTGCCAAGATGGCCAAGATAAAGACCACAGCAGGCGTCTTATAAAGAATACTTAAAATCTGGCTGACACAAGAACCGATAATGGCTGCAATAAAAGTAGCCACAATAACATTGGTCGGTTCCTTGAGCAAGAGATAAATCAGCCAGACAGCCATGCCCAAAATTCCTCCAGGTAAGAGCATAGAGCGTTGAACATTGAGTACAATTAAAAAAGTGATAATAGCAAGAAGACTTGCTACTGCTTGTAATAAAAAGGTTGTTAGTGTCATATTAGTTCATCAATACCAAGGCGACAGAAGTTCCTGCCCCTAAAGCAAGGGTAATGAGCAGGGATTCAAACATCTTACTCATACCAGAGTTTATGTGGTTAGTCATAATATCACGAACCGCATTAGTCAAGGCAATCCCTGGCACAAACGGCATGACTGCACCAGCTATAATCAAATCTGCCGTTGAAGGAAAACCTGTGTAGCGAGCCCAAAACTGGGCAATCATCCCAAAGACAAAGGCTCCAGCAAAGGCCGTCACAAAGGGAATTCGGATAAACTTCTCCACATAGAGGGAAAAGGCAAAACCAAATAAGGTAGCCACTCCTGCCCCAAGTGCGTCGTAGATATTTCCACTAAACATAATTGAAAAGAAAGGAGCACTAAAGGTCGCAGCCAAAGTTACCTGCAACTTAGTATAAGGAAGGGGCTGGGCTTGCAAGGCCTTCAATTGCTTGAAGGCTGTCTCTAAATCAATCTGCCCCCCTACCAACTGACGAGAAATCTGGTTCACATCGCAGACTTTTTCGATGTTATAAGAAGAGGAAGTCACGCGCTTCATGCGAGAAATATTGGTATTTTCAATGGAGAAAAAGATAGCGGCAGGCATGGCAAGAACATTGCAATCCACAATCCCCTGCGAATGCGCAATACGGATCATGGTATCTTCTACACGATGAATCTCTGAGCCACTTTTAAGAAGAATGGTTCCAGCTAACATAATCACATCGATGACGGCATTTAATTCTCTTGATTCTTCCATGCATTCCTCCTTTTATCAACTCCCTCTATTCTATCACAAATCTGGATTCAAAAAAAATCTTTGCCATGAAATCATGACAAAGATTCGTTTAATCACGAGAATTTTCGTGGTTTCCTTCACTATTTGGTTGAGTCGGAGTAGGAACCGTTCCTTGTTGATTTCCTTGCTGGCCACCTTGTTGATTTCCTTGATTTGGAGTAGTAGGTGAACCTTGGTTACCACGTTGAACTGACGTTGAAGAGGAACTTGACGGTGGTGTTTTGGGTTTATAAATAGAAATTTTAACACGAGTAGTGCTCAAGTCTACTTTTTCGCCTGCTTTTGGACTTTGCTCTACAACAGTCCCCTCAGCAGTTCCTTCAGGAGCTTTAGAAACTTCTACAACTTCGATATTAGCTTTTTTAATGTCATATATCTCTGTAAGATTATTGACTGCAAATTCTCGGCTAGAACCAATATAGCTTGGCATTGAAATAGAATTTACTTTTTTAGCAACTGTCAAAACTATTTGAGTTGCCTTGCTAAGATCATAGGTTGTTCCCTCCGGTAAACTTTGTTTCATGATTGTACCGGGTTCGATTTCGTTGGATTCTTCTTCCTCAATCTTAATCAGATTTTCTGGAACCTTCTTGCCCTTCAATTCTGCCACTACATCACTGGACTTTCTTCCAAGATAATTTCCAAGTTGGAAGGATTGCTGACCAGAAGACACAATCAAATTAATTTTTGTTCCTTCTTTGCGTGTCGTACCAGCGTCAGGATCGGTACGAATAACACGACCTTCTTCAACCTTATCACTAGCCTCTGTTTTTTCTTCACCAACCTCAAAATTGGCTTTCTTAAGCGCTTCTTTAGCTTCCGCAACCGTCTGACCTGCCACCTTTGGAACGGCAATGGTAGCGGGCGTTCTATATAAAATCCATACCAAAGATGCCACAACCAACAAGAAGGTCGCAAATAAAATTGGATAACGTGCTTTCATACGACGGCGTTTGGTTGGCTTTGGACTAGGTACTGGTTTTTCTGTCTGATGAGGCTGGGGCTTAGGTTGAGGTCTTCCCTCTTGTACCGGAGCTTTAGGAATAGAAGTCAAGGTACTTTGTGGAACTTTAGGAAGAGTTTTAGTATCTGCCTTAGTCGCATCTTCAAAGACTAGCTTTGGTTCATTACGACGATTATAAGACAAACTACTCGACAAATCCACATACATTTCAGCGACTGATTTGTAGCGATCTGTCAATTTCTTAGCAGTTGCCTTGATAACAACATTTTCTAAAGCCTGAGGCACAGATGGATTTTCAGCTATAACCGACGGCAGAGGTTTCTGGAAATGCTGGAGGGCGATGGTCACTGCACTATCCCCATCGTAAGGAATATGACCTGTCAGCATCTCATAGAAAATAATCCCCATGGCATAGATATCACTCTGCACAGTTGCTTTAGAACCACGCGCCTGCTCTGGCGATAAATAATGAACGGAACCTAGCATTGAGTTGGTCTGAGTCAAACTTGTCTCTGCAAAGGCTACTGCAATCCCAAAGTCTGTAACTTTGGCAGTCCCATCTGGGGTCAAAAGGATATTTTGCGGTTTCAAATCCCTGTGAACAATTCCTCGAGTATGGGCTAAGCGCATAGCCAAGAGGATTTGTCCCATGATTCGAACCGCTTCTTCATTTGAAAGAGGGTGATGTTCCTTGATATAGCGTTTGAGGTCTAATCCAGCAACATATTCCATTGCGAGATACTGTTGTCCCTCTTCTTCACCGATATCTGTAATCCGAACGATATGAGGATGGTCCAGATCCGCCATGGCTCTTGCTTCCCGCTGGAAACGCGCCACAGCAATCGGGTCTGTCTGGTAGTTGGTCCTCAGGACCTTTACTGCCACTTCTTCCCCGTCTAGAATCAAATCTTTAGCCAAGTAAACATCTGCCATGCCTCCTCGACCAATCTGTTTGAGAATCCGATACCGCCCGGCAAAAATCTTGCCGATTTGGATCATTCTGTTTCCTCCTCAGTAACAGCAATAAGGGCAACTGTGATGTTGTCTAAACCACCTGCATTGTTGGCAAAACGGATCAAGGTTGCTGCCTTATCTGCCAAAGAAATGTCGCTGGTTACAATATCAGAAATCTCACTGCCTGAAATCATATTTGTCAAACCATCACTATTGAGTAAGAGATAGTCCCCAGGCTCAAGGGTGATCATTCCAAAATCAGGCTGAATTTCATCTTTTTGACCGATTGACTGGGTAATAATATTTTTCTGTGGATGGCTAGCAGCTTCTTCAGGGGTCAATTGACCTGCCTTAAGCAATTCATTGACCAAAGAATGGTCGCTCGTTAACTGGTGGTATTCTTCTCCACGAATCAAACCGATACGAGAATCCCCAATGTGGGCATAGATAGCCTGATTATCAATAATGGCTACAGCCTCAAGGGTTGTTCCCATTCCTTTATAGGCTTCATTTTGTCCCAATTGGTTAATCCTTTGATTTTCAATCTCAAGGTTGTTAGCAAACCATTCACGTACTTCATTAACTGTATCGATTTGAGTATCTACCCAAGCTACACCTAGGTCTGTTACCGCCATTTCACTAGCGATATTCCCTGCGCGATGACCTCCCATACCATCAGCTAGGATAATCATGGTACGTCCAGCTCTATTGACATAGTGGTTGACATAGTCTTGGTTATTTGTTCGTTTCTGACCAACATCTGTTAATAATGAAATTTCCATGTGTTAGTTCCTTCCTAATCTGATATCTTGCGAAATTGACTGATGAAGAATCCATCACTTCCATACAATTCAGGTGTAATGAGGATACAGCCGTCTTTCATGATATCCTTACATTCATGTTCTAGTTTTACCTGCTCGAACTCAGGATGACTTTCTAAAAACGCCTCAACGACTTGAAAATTCTCCTCTGAGACAATAGTACAGGTACTATAAGTTATTATACCACCTTTGCGTAGTGTTTGACAAACACTACCTAATATTTCTAGCTGAATTTCCTGTAAGGACGCGAAATCTGCCGTTTCTTTATTGTATTTGATATCTGGTTTTCGGCGCAGAAGACCGATTCCTGAACAGGGAGCATCCACCAAAATCTTATCAAATGAATTTCGCCCAAAAAACTCATGCACCTTTCTGGCATCCAATTTTTGCGTTTGAACCCGATCTGCAACTCCCAGACGTTGAGCATTTTCTTGGATTAAGTCCAACTTGTGGTCATACAAATCCAGAGCAGTAACCTGCCCTGTCGTAAGATAGGAAGCAATGTGGGCCGTTTTTCCTCCTGGAGCAGCACAGGCATCTAGAACCTGCTCATCTCCCTGCAAATTCAAAGTTGGCGCAACCAATTGACTGGACTCGTCTTGAATGGTAATGGCTCCCTTCGCAAACAAATCATGACCTGCAAAATGTCCTTGTTCCTTGACCAGACCAGAAGGAGACAAAGGTGAATCACTAGCCTCCAACAAGGCTTGGATTTCCTCTTTTCGGTTTAAATCAGTCACACGAATACTGGCCTTGTTTCGCACCAAAAGACTTTCAAAGATGGCTTGTGCTCGCTCTTCACCGTATTCTTCCTTGAGCTTGGAAACTAGCCAAACTGGGAGAGAATAAGCAATGGAATCACGCTTGTTTTTCCGTTTGATGCTAGCAATATCTGGCCAGCCTTCACGCAGAATACGACGAAGTACGGCGTTGACTAATTTTTCACTGCCTTTTTTACGGACTTTGGCCAATTCCACTGCTTCATTGACCACAGCATGATCTGGAATTTTGTCCAAATAGCGGAGTTGGTAAGCACTCATGAGAAGAAGGACATAGAGCCAGCTGTCTAGCTGGTCTCTGTCTTCGATAAAGTGGGACAAGTACCATTCCAGAGTCAGTTTACGTGCTACCGTTCCATAGACCAGCTCGGTCACCAAGCCCTTGTCTGCTGTAGAGAGCTGACTTCCCTTGAGATGCTTATTTAAGGCGATATTTGAGTATGCTTGATTGATAAAAACATCCTCTAATACTGCTAGGGCTAAACTTCTAGCCGTTTCTACTTTAGTCACCAAATCGTTCTCCTACAGTCAATGTCCGTCCAACTCCGTTTAGGAAGGAAGCAATGTCCATCTTAGGTTTACCAGCTGGCTGCACTTGTTTGAGAGACAAAGCTCCTTCAGCCGTTGCGACAATCAATTCTTTCTTGCCGATAGAGAGAATCTCTCCTGGATTTCCCTGACCATGTACTGTTAGGGCTTCATAAATCTTAAAGCGGTCTCCCTTAAGGAAAGTATGGGCAACAGGCCACGGATTCATTCCACGGATTTGGTTAAAGAGTTGACGATTGCTTTTATTCCAATCCAATTTTTCTTCCTCTGGCTTGATGTTTGGCGAGAAAGTAACCTGACTTGGATCCTGCGGTGCAGGTTTGATATCACCAGCAATATAAGCTGGTAAAGTATCCAAAAGCAAATCGCGACCAACAAGAGCTAATTTCTCAAACAAGGTGCCAACATTATCCTCATCTGTGATCGGAATACTACGACGAGAAATCATATCTCCTGCATCCATTTCCTTAACCATTTCCATAATGGTCACACCAGCTTCCTCATCCCCTTGAATCAAGGCATAATGGATAGGCGCACCACCACGATGTTTAGGAAGAAGAGAAGCATGAACATTGACCGCAAAATCCATGCTATCAAGGAGTTTACTTGGAAGAAATTGCCCAAAAGCAGCAGTCACAATTCCATCCGCTCCTAGTTTCATAATAGCTTCCATCTCTGGACTTCCAGATAGTTTTTCAGGTTGGTAGATAGGAAGTCCCGCCTCTTTTGCAGCTTGTTTAACTGGGGTTTCTTGGATCACTTTTTTACGTCCGACAGCACGGTCTGGCTGGGTCACAACGGCTAGAATTTCGTAACGGTCATCTGTCAAAAGCCCTTTTAAGACTGTTGCTGAAAAGTCGGGTGTCCCCATAAAGATTAATTTTGTCATATCTTCTCCTTCTTATAAAAATTGCTGTGGCTCATGGTCAATGCTGAGACGGAGCTCACTATTTTCCCGTTCTTGAGTCAAGGCCAAGACCTGATTGAGGGTCGGCCCCAGCTCATCTTCTAAACGGTATTTAATTAAAATCTGGTAATGATAGAGGTTGTGAGTACGGGCGATGGGTTTGGGCGTCGGCCCAAGGATGTTACTGGTTTCAGACAAGCCTGACCGCAAAATGTTCATAACTTCATAGGCACGTTTGACCACCTCTTCTTCTTTCTTGTGAGAAAGGGTAATGCCAATGGTGAAATAGTATGGTGGATAACCAAGTTGTCGTCTGATACCCATTTCATAGGCATAAAAACCTTCGTAGTCCTGATCCTTGGCAAATCGAATAGCATAGTGCTGCGGATTGTAGGACTGTATCAAAACCTGACCAGCTTTTTCAGCACGACCTGCTCGGCCTGCCACCTGAGTCAAGAGCTGGAAGGTTCTCTCAGAAGAACGGAAATCTGGTAGATTCAAGGCTGTATCCGCATTGAGCACTCCGACTAGGGTTACATTGGGAAAATCCAATCCCTTAGCAATCATCTGAGTACCTAGTAAAATATCCGCTTCTCCTCGTCCAAACTGGTCAAGGAGAGCTTGGTGACTACCTTTCTTACGAGTCGTGTCCACATCCATCCGCAAAATACGGGCTTGCGGAAAGAGTTCTGCTAGCTCGTCATAAGCCTTCTGAGTTCCTGTCCCATAGTAACGAATACTTCGACTCTTACAGTTAGGACAGACCTGAGGAATATCCTTCGAAAAGCCACAATAATGGCAGTTCATGGTCTTGGTATCCATGTGCAAGGTCAAAGAAATATCACAGTTAGGACAAGTATCCACGGTCCCACACTCCCGACACATGACAAAGCTAGAATAACCACGGCGATTCAGCATAAGAACCACCTGCTCTTTTTTAGCCAGACGGTCTTGGATAGCCTCTAGCAAAGGAGGCGTATAGTTTGACGTCTCATTTTGTCCGATATAGTCCCGAAAGTCAATCACTTGAACCTCAGGGATCCTAGCTAGAGGATTGGCGCGTTGGGTCAGACGCAAATGTTGATAGACGCCCTTTCCAGCCCTCGCACGGCTTTCTAAGCTCGGTGTCGCGGAACCAAGAACCAATGCCGCTTGATTGTATTGGGCCCGTAAAATAGCTACCTCTCTGGCATGATAACGGGGATTGCTGTCCTGCTTATAAGTCGCTTCGTGCTCCTCATCGATAATCATAACACCTAGATTCTTCAGCGGAGCAAAGATGGCCGATCTAGCACCAACAACAACTTGGGCATCGCCACGTTCCACTTTGCGCCATTCATCATACTTTTCACCATTAGACAGGCCAGAGTGAAGAATGGCAACCTTATCCCCAAAACGAGCGATAAAACGCTCCGTCATCTGAGGAGTCAAGGAGATCTCAGGTACCAGCAAAATAGCTGTCTTGCCCTTATCCAAAGCCCCTTGGATAATCTGCAAGTAAACCTCGGTCTTCCCACTTCCTGTAATCCCTTGAAGGAGGAAGGGAGCCTGATGACTGCCAATCGCACTGACAACCGCATCACGCGCCTGTCTTTGCTCTGGATTCAATTCCAAAGGCTGACTTGCTTCAATCCCTTCAAAATAAGCAGCCGAGCGTTGAACTTCCTTTTGGACTATGGTCACAGCACCTTGTTCCACAAAGAAGTTGACTTGCTCCCGCGAGTAGGACTCTAACAAACTAGCCAAAGAAGCACTCTCTGGATGAGACAGCAAATAATCTCTCAATTCCAACTTTTTCTTAGCACGCGTAGAAATCTCTACACTTTCTAATTGAGCAAGGTCAACCTCATACCAAGACTGGGTCTTGACCTTCTTTTGATCAATTGCCTGATATTCTAGACCAAGCAGGCCTTTTCTAGTCAAACGCATCATTTCAGCTTGCTTAGCTAAATCCAGAGAAGAAAATGCAAGCGAATCCTCTGAACCAAACAAGCGCTCTCGGTCTTCCTGACTCAGACCTGCAAGAGGATAGAGAATCTTGTCATAGCTGGAGTTCAGAAATCCTGGTAGCATAGCCTTGAGGATGGAGATTTTATAGGAGAAGACGGACTTGCGTAACTCCTCAGCAAGCCAGAGTTGTTCTTGCGTGAGAACAGGAGAAAAATCCAGCACCTCCGCAATATCTTTTAAATCATGATTAGCCTCTTCTTCATCTGGTTGGGACTCCAAACCAAGAACAATCCCTTGAATCAGGCGATTGCCCTTACCAAAAGGCACATGAACCCGCATCCCAACTTCTAGCATTCCCTCGAATTCCTCAGGAATCCTGTAACTATAGGGCTGGTCCGTCTGCATCAAAGGCACATCTACGATAATCTTGGCTATAGCCATCTTCTCACCTCCTCCTTGTCAGTACATTCTTGCAATAGAAAAAATAAGATTGAGTCCCCCCAACCTTAAATTTTTTCACCATCTTCTTTTTCTTTAGCGATTTGCTCTTTGATTTTCTTTTCTTCTTCTTCTTTGCGGCGTTTTTCTTCTTCGATACGGCGACGCACTGCTTCACGTTTTCCTTCTGGATCTGGGTGAATTGTAACGTTTCCTGATTCGATTTCTTCTAAAGCGCGAAGAGTTGATTTTTCAGACTTGAAACCTTGAGTTGCTGGCGCACCTGCTTCCAATTCGTGGGCACGTTTTGCTTCCAAAATTACGAGTGAATATTTTGATGGAACCTTGTCGAGCAAGGTATCAATAGAGGGTTTTAACATCATTTGCTTGTACCTATTTTCTAAATTTTATCGAGTAGTTGGAGATTTTGGTAACATCTCCTGATAGTGACCAATGACACGATCTACACGGAAGTGCTCTGCTTCAATAACACGTTTGACACGCTCAGCAGCTAGGGGCACCTGATCGTTGACAATCGCATAATCATACTCACGCATGAGAGCAATTTCTTCCTTGGCTTTTTCGATTCGTTGGGCAATCACTTCTGCACTGTCTGTTCCACGACCTACTAAACGATCTTGCAATTCATCCAAATCTGGTGGTGTCAGGAAGATAAAGACAGCATCTGGAACCTTTTTCTTGACCTGAAGAGCGCCTTGAACTTCAATTTCAAGGAAAACATCGATTCCCTTGTCCAAGGTTTCATTGACATAGGTCAGAGGAGTTCCATAGTAGTTGCCGACATATTCTGCATATTCCAGCATCTGTCCTTGACGAATCAGCTCTTCAAACTCTTCACGAGTACGGAAGAAATAATCAACACCGTCCACTTCTCCAGGACGTTGTGCGCGTGTCGTCATCGATACAGAGTATTGAAATTGGTTTTCAGAACTCTCAAAAATCTCTCTTCTAACCGTTCCTTTTCCAACCCCTGAAGGACCAGAAAATACGATTAGTAAGCCTCGGTCTGCCATTGTGTCTCCTTTTAGTCAGTCTGTGAAATAACATTTCTAGAATAATGGCAAAAAGCCAGATTATCCTTTACAGTCTTTCTATCTAGTGTAACAAAAAAGCAGTAATTTTTCAACTGCTCTTTCTTATTTATTTAGCATAATCTACTGCACGAAGCTCGCGAATCACGGTTACCTTGATATTTCCAGGGTAATCGAGATTGTTTTCAATTTTCTCACGAACTTTGTGAGCCAAGATTGTGACTTTGTCGTCTTTGATTTGTCCTGGATTGACCATGATGCGGATTTCACGTCCTGCTTGAAGGGCAAAGCTATTCTGTACTCCTTCAAAGCCGTTCGCAATTTCTTCCAAATCATGAAGACGTTTGATGTAGCTTTCAAGAGACTCACTACGAGCACCCGGACGGGCAGCGCTCAAAGCATCTGCTGCAGCAACAATCACTGCAATGACGCTTTCGGCTTCGACATCACCGTGGTGGCTAGCAATTGTATTCACCACAACTGGATGTTCCTTGTACTTACGAGCCAATTCCATACCGATTTCAACGTGGCTACCTTCAACCTCACGGTCAATGGCTTTTCCGATATCGTGAAGGAACCCTGCACGACGAGCAAGAGCCGCATTTTCACCAAGTTCGCTCGCCATGATACCAGCTAACTTAGCAACCTCAATCGAATGACGTAAGACATTTTGTCCATATGAAGTACGGAACTGCAAGCGACCCATGATTTTCATCAAGTCTGGATGAAGGTTTGGTGCCCCAATTTCATAGGCAGCAGCCTCACCGTATTCACGAATCTTATTGTCAATCTCTTGACGGTTTTTCTCAACCAACTCTTCGATACGAGCTGGGTGGATACGACCATCCTTGAGCAACATTTCCATAGTCATACGGGCAATTTCACGACGAATCGGGTCAAAACCTGATAAGGTCACCACTTCTGGTGTATCGTCGATAATCACATCGACCCCTGTCAAACTTTCAAAGGTACGAATGTTACGACCTTCACGACCAATAATGCGTCCCTTCATAGTATCGTCTGGCAGGTGAACCGTTGAGTTTGTTGACTCCGCCACATATTCACCAGCGATACGTTGCATGGCTTGAACCAAGATGTCCTTGGCCATTTTGTCAGAACGTTCCTTGACCTCTTGCTCAGCTTCACGAATGCGGCTAGCAATCTCCTTGGTCAAGTTTTCCTCTGTCTGAGCCAAGATAATATCTCGTGCTTCTGCCTGAGACAGGGCACCAATACGCTCTAGCTCTGCTTCTTTTTGTCTTTCGACTTCCTCTAATTGCTCTTCACGCGCATCAAGGTTTTTCGCTCTATCAGAAATACTTTGTTCTTTTTGTTCAAGTGTTTGTTCTTTACTCGTCAAATTGTAGTCCTTACGGTCAAGGCTAGTAGCTCTCTCTGTCAAACGACTTTCGATTTGTTTGAGTTCTTGACGTTCTGATTTGAATTCAGCGTCCACTTCTTCACGGTATTTTCTGGCTTCTTCTTTGGCCTCCAATAGTGCTTCTTTTTTAAGAGACTTGCTTTCACGTTTAGCTTCATTAACAAGTAAATCCGCTTCACGTTCAGCTTGTCCACGTAAATTAGTTGCTTCTTGTTCAGCATTTAAAAGCATCAACTCTGCAGCTTCCTGAGATGATTTCATCTTGGCTGAGATGCTGACATATCCAATGACTAAACCAATGATGACGGCAAAAACAGCAATCGCAAGCGACATGATTTCCATGTTTTTACCTCATTTTATTGTTATTCCGAATGACATACATTCTTTTACATTCTACCATAAAAAAGTGATTTTCACAAACCTAAAATAGAATATGTTTTGGGGAAATTGGAACACATTCACAAAAATAAAATTGTTATTTAGAAATAGTAGTTTAGTAGAGACTTGAGAAAAAGCCTACTTTTCAGTAGACTTAGTTTATTTCTATTCTAATCGGTACTCTTCCAAAATTCTGCTCTGCTATACTTGGATTTCCCAGTTGGTAAATCTGGTCTGCCTTTTGGGTCATAGCATCCCAAGGTTCTTTGCCAATTCGGCTGACTAGATCGACCTGCCCTTTCAAAGACTTGAGATGTTGCCTGCCTTTTTCAGTAAAGCCAAGAACATGGATGCCTTCTGGCAAGTCACTTTCTCTAGCCTGCACCAAGATATAGGTCAAAAGGCGTCTGACACGCGCCTTGGTGTAACGTTTGGTCGCAACCGCCTCAATCAAGTCTTCCACAGACTGGACTGTCTTGATGGTCTCTTTAATGCGCACAGCCATTTCTTGATTGACCTGATAGATGGTGGTTATGTCGGGATTTGACAAGATTTGATAGCGGAGCAAAGGAAAATAGTCTTCCCAGCTCACTTTACTGGTCTGCTCAAATAGGGCAACAGAAGGCATAAATCGTTCTAAGAAATCTTTGTCCCTTTGGTGCTGACGGAGGGCTGTCGCCGAGGCGAAGTCCACATCCTGGTCCACAGAATGGTAACCAGCCCCCTGACGCTGAATCGGATACAGCTTGATATTTCGTCCCGCAACCGCCTTGGCATAGGCCAAAGCAAGAACATGATTGGGTGTATGGCCTGAAAAATCAAGACCAGCAAATTCCTTCCACATGGCTTGGGTTTTCTGGGGATAGGAGAGAGAATCAGGCAGATTTTCCACAAAATTCTCCATCTCTCTACCTTGCTCTGCGTATAAGTCAGCGATTTTTTGATAATCCAGAACTTCTTCTGTTCCAAAAGCGAGGCTATCAATACCCAACCGAGCCAAGATATCCACAGCTCCTTGACCAAAGAAATCAGCTGCCTGAACACTGACTAAAAAGGGCAATTCCACTACCAGATCTGCTCCGTTTTCCAGCGCCATCTGGGCCCGAGTCCACTTGTCTACGATAGCAGGCTCTCCACGCTGCATAAAATTCCCAGACATGGCAATGATTTTCAGCCCCTCTGCCTGATCCAGCAGGTATTTATGCCCATTATGAAAGGGATTAAACTCCGCGATAATACCTGTGATGGTCATGCTAATCTCCTACTTCTGCGCCACAAAAAACCAACGTGTACTGGTTTCTGTTGGTTCCTTGTCCTCAAAGTCGGCATAGAGTTTGAAAGACTTGAAACCAGCCTGTTCCAGCAAGATATCATAGGTCAAGACCTCATAGGTCCGCTCCTCATGCACTTCATCGTGGCGACTAAAGGAACCGTCCGCCTCCTTGATAAAAAAGGTCAACTCATGCACGATGGAGTGAGGAGCCGCGTCCTCGTAGGTATCCCAGAGCATAGCGAACTCTTCTGCATTTTCATGGTAAGAATAGCCTGGAAAAACTTCATCTGTCTGGTAGGTCGAATGCACATCAAAGATGAAGATGCCATCTTCGTTGAGAGCATTATAGACTTCCTTAAAGACGTCCCCTACTTCCACCTCATCCTGCATATAGCAGATAGAGTCCGAATAACACGTGACAAAATCGTATTGACCTGCCTTGGACAAATCCAGCATATTTCCTTCAATAAAATCAATCTTTTGTTTGGCTGAAGTAGCTCTCTTCTCAGCAATCTTCAACATATCCCCACTCAAGTCAAGTCCAGTCACATCAAAACCAGCCTGAGAGAAGCGCACCGATTGAATTCCTGTCCCACAAGCCAATTCCAAGAGTTTCTTTCTCTCCTTGGTCTTAGGCAAGTGACGCAGAGAAAAATCCGTCCATTTGTCGTATAAACTATCGTCCATGACCGCATCATAGACCGCCGCAAAGGTTTCATAAGTTGCCATAATCATGATACCAAGAGCGTTAAAAGCAAGGAGAAAATAGAAAACTTTCTGCCGTATCGTCAGATACAAAGGAAGTTTATCTTTTTCTCACAGCTTTTAGCTCGTGTTCAATTTCGAAAGGAGCCAAACACGACGCTCTCTACCTTTCTATCAATTTTTCTAAAATAAGCAAATAAAACCCAGTTGACTACAACTGAGTTCATCTTCTACGCCAGAGTTTCAGATAAATCTACTGAATTCGCCTCATGCCATAGTTTTTCTAGGTTATAGTGGGCACGCATTTCTTCTGAAAAGATATGCACAACGACAGCACCAAGATCCAGCAAGACCCAACCTCCAGCTGCGTCGCCTTCGACATGACTGCCTTTAAATCCTGCTTCCGCTACTTTTTCACGGATATTATCAGCGATAGCATCCAACTGACGGCTATTCATTGAACTAGTAATAACAAAGTAATCCGTCACGCTAGTCAAATCTTGTACGTCAAGTGCGAGGATATCCTCCGCACGTTTCTCATCAGCCGCTTTCACGACTAGTTCTAGTAATTCTTTTTCGTTCATTTAGTCCTCTTTTAAAAAATATTTTTATAATCTAGGACATCTGCAAAGCGATTCTCCCAAATGTCCTCATAAAATTCATTTATCGTTTCTGCTGGAATGTCATCCCCATCAAAGGTTGTGACAGCACCTTCTGGAATAATCAGCTTATAGCCATATTCAAAGGCAACCTTGACAGAGGTATCCACACAATATTCTGTCTGCATGCCACATAAAACTAATTTTTCAATCCCCTGTTTATCCAAGTATTCTTTTAAGCCAGTTTCTTTGAAAATACTATTATACTTCTTCTGAAAGACCTTTTCATCAGGTTTTCGATTTAAAAGCGCAGATAACTGCCAATCTTCTGATGTTTGAGCTTCAGGATTCTCAATATGTTGAACATAGATAATTTCGATATTCTTACTTCTAGCATGGTTTTGTAAATAAGAAATTTTTTCCAATAGACTATTTGTCTGAAAACCGGTTTCCACTAAAATATTCTGAACATCAATGATTATAAAAGCCGTCTTCATTTAGTCCTCTTTCAAATAGTGCACAAAGGCGTTATAGGTTTCAAGGGTTTGGGGATAGATGGGGAATCCCTGATGAGCCAGATACTCCACAGTACGAGCTGTTTCGTAGGCAACTGCCTTATTGAGCGATAAACTTGCAATCTCACGTGCTACATCCACTCCTGGAAAGGCACGATTGTGCTCGATATAGTCTGCGACATAGATAACCTTATCAAGATCTGTCATCTGATCCGCCCCAACTGTATGGATTTCAATGGCTCGTAGAATTTCTGAATCATGCAAATCCAAATCTTCCTGAATTTTGTAAATTCCGACCATCCCATGCCAGACATTATTGCCCCAGTTTTTGAGGTTAGGGTCTAGCTGATAACGGTCAATCAAGTCTAAAAATTCCTGATCTGACAGCTTTTTAGCATAGTCATGAAGAAGGCCTGCAAGACCTGCTTTCTCGACATCGACTCCAAAGCGCTGAGCCAGTTCTATGGCTGCACTCTCCACACCCAAGCAATGGGTTAAGCGTTTTTCAGGCAGAAGCTCTGCCATTTTTTCCAACAAAGCCTCACGAGAGCAGTTGATATAGTCTTGATAGGCCATCAGTAGAGCCCCTCCTTTTCGATGTAGTCTAGCACAGGCTGAGGCAGGAGAAAGTTGGGTTTCCGACCTTGGGCAAGGAAGTCACGCACCATGCTGGACGAGATATCCATGAGAGGCACATCCACCCAGATAACGGGATAGGAAGTCCCTGCCTTGTAGCGTGGACGCTGAACTCCGACAAACTGAACCATGTCGACCAGCTCATCAATTCGGTACCACTTAGGCAGATAATCCACCATATCAGCTCCAATAATGAAGTAATAATCGGTGTCTGGATGTTGCTCGGTCAAAATCTTCATGGTGTCGTAGGTGTAAGAAATGCCCTTGCGCTCTAGCTCAATGGTTTCAATGTCCAGACCTTCAATCCCCTCTATCGCCAATTCAAGCATCTTGAGACGATGGTTCTCAGAGATGGTTTCCTTTTTATCTACATGAGGAGGTTGGTATTCAGGCATAAGCAGAACTTGATCCAGTCCCAACTGTTGCCGTACTTGGTCCGCAACAATCAGATGGGCATTGTGAACAGGGTTAAAATTCCCCCCTAAAATTCCAACTTGCTTGCGTTTTTTCTCCTTGATTTCTGGCTCCAACTCTACCTTGGTAAAGGGAGTCAATAATTCGATTGCCATAGGCTAGTCTCCTTTATTTCTCTGTAAAAAACAGTTGTTTGGAGTATAGTGGTTAAATTTCTTTTACTTTTTTAGAAATCTTGCGATTTTCTTTCTTGCTAGATTGTTTAAACAAAATCAAGATGCGTCCGATTTTTTGGACTGTATCCACACCGATTTCTTCTTCCAAAATTTCAGCTACTTCATGGATATTTTCATCGGTGTTTTGCAAGAGCGTTACCTTGATCAATTCACGAGCGTCAAGAGCTTGACGGACGCTGGTTTTGATTTGGTCGTTCAGTCCATTTTTCCCGATTTGGATGATGGGTTTGAGGGTGTGTGCCTGGCTGTTGAGGAAGGCACGTTGTTTTGATGTTAATGACATAATTTCTTCCTTGTTTTTTTGATAGTTATTTTAGGTGGTGAGGGACGGTCGGAACTAATTTTCCAAAGATCTCATCTTTGAAAAATGGATTTCCTGACCTCACAATTGAGCCTTGGTCTCAATTGTGCCCCTTGCCAATCTACAGATTGGCAAGACACCACAGCAATAACTATCTCTTTATGAGCTCACTTTGTTCGCTCAGTAATTTTATTTTAAATAATTGCTTTTCGCGTGACGACTGCGACACCTTCTGGTGCCCAGACGGCGACTTTGGCTGTTCCTGTTACGCGGATCCAGCCGAGTCCAGAGATGACTAGGTCTGTCTTGTCCTTGATGGTAAATACATGTTGGACTAGTTTTGGAAAATCTTCTTTTTCCTTGCTATTTGGTGGTGTCAGAAGGGTTCCTACATGCTTGTCATAGAAAGCACTAGCTCCTTCAAGCTTGGTTCGGTGGAGTTTGAGTTCATTATCAAAGAAGGCTGTGAATCCTTGCTTTTCACCCGCAATGAAGTCAAAGCGTCCGAGACCGCCTAGAAACAGTGTTTGTTCAGGATTGAGCTGATAGGTTTTGGGTTTAATTTCCTTTTTAGGGCTGACATACTTGAGGTTTTTAGCCGTCAAGTAGTGAGCCATCTGGTGGCGGTGGATAATTCCCGGCGTATCGTAGATATAAGAACCGTCGTCAAGCGGAATCTCAATTTTGTCCAAGGTTGTCCCTGGGAAGCGCGAAGTCGTGATGACATTCTGATCACCCGTGATTTCTTGAATGATGGCATTGATGAGGGTTGATTTTCCAACGTTGGTTACACCGACCACATAGACATCGCGGCCCTTACGGTAGTGTTCAATCTTGTCAATGACTTCCTTAATGGCATGTTTGTTTTGTGCTGAAGTTAGGACGACATCGACTGGACGAAGACCTTCTTCGTGGGCACGTTCCATGAGCCACTGGCTAATCTTGCCTGGTTTAACTGACTTGGGCAGGATATCTTTTTTATTTCCAACCAAGAGGACATCATTTCCCGAGACAAAGCGTGGCAAGCCTGGAATGACAGAGCCATTAAAATCAAAGATATCAATGACATTGACCACTAAGGCATCACTGTCTCCCACCTCGTGCAAGAGCTTGAGGAAATCATCGTCCGTCAACTGGACATCCGTGATTTCATTATAGTGGCGGAGACGGAAACAGCGTTGGCAATAGACTTCGCCAGTTTCCAAACCTTTTTCAAGTGCCGACTGGGGGGTAAAACCAAGACCAGCCTTATCTGTCGTCTGAATGGTTGCTCCACAACCAATACAGAGAATTTCTTCCATAGTTAAATTCCTTTTTTATATGTAATCGGTCCGTACGTTTCAGTGATTTTTCGCTTCACACGGCGCTCACGAGCTCGGTTGATCTGTGTTTTGATCGAGTCATGTTGGACCAAGGGTTTGACTAAAATCGAGCGAATGCCTGCACGGTGGGCTGCTCGTATATCTGTCATGAGCTGGTCGCCAACCATGACCACTTCACTTTTCTCATAATGAAATTCCTTCATGGCACGGTCAATCCCAAATGTGAAGGGCTTCAGAGCCCAATAAACGTAGTCAATCCCAAATTTCTCAACTGCTCGTTGGACGCGTTTTTTAGTGTTATTTGATACCACAATGATGCGAATGCCCGCGTCCCGAAGATCATGTAGCCATTGCTTCATCTCTGGCGTCCCGTCAGGGTTGTTCCAAGCAATGAGGGTATTGTCCAAATCGACCAAAACAGCCTTGATTCCATGCGCCTGCAGGCTTGGGACTGTCAGATCATAGACTGCTTCCACAGCAAAGTCTGGCATGTAGTTTTCAATCACCATTTTGGCTCCTTTTCTTTTATTTTCTAGTAATTTTCTTCAGCCATTGAGATAAGGCCACCCATAAAATCAAGCTAGTCATTAAGATATAAATCCAAGCATTTGGCTCTTCTGTAAATGGTAGAGGAACATTCATTCCGAAGAAACCTGTAATAACCGCAAGTACTGCTAGTAAGACGGAGATAATAGTCAAAATTGACAAACTATCATTCAAGTTATTGTTTAGGATGTTGTTGTAAGAAGCTGAGAGTTGTTGCAAGACTTGAGAAATCAAGTCTGTCATAGACACCAACTGATGGGCTTCAATCATTGCATCATCAAACTGCTCTCGTTCGACATCATTAAATCTCCGATAAAGAGCATGGCCCTGGATATGTTCCAAGAGGAGTCGATTTTGTTTTGCTGCTGCTGTCAAGTAAACCATACCAGTCTCCAAGTCAGAGAGGGCGAAGAGATTTTTCTTTGTTGTAGTTTGACGTAGCAAGGCACTAATTTCGTCCTTACTTTTATCCATCTCTTCAATGACAGGATAATAAGCGTTACTGATAATCTCTAAACCAGCAAAGAGAAACTTGTAAATAGAAAGCGACTCATGGCTATCCAGATAAGCTGACATCTGATCAATGACATAAGCATTCTTATGGTTGCTGATGGTAATCATTCGTTGTCTTTCGACGATAAAGGTCATGGGAATCGCTTCATAATATTCTTTGTCTTTTTCTAAATCAAGAACATTATAAATAAAGGTTACCGTCTCCGTTTCACGGTTATAATCCATATGAGCTCGTTCATTTCTATCCAGAGCATACTCAATGGTTTCCTTGTCCAATCCATAGATGTCAGAAAGATCTTCCATATTTTTAATCTTATCCACATCAAGGTCTATCCAGGTACAACCATTGCCCAACTGCTTTTCTAAAACCATCTTTTCTCCTTTATTAAACTCTTTCTATTGTACCACAAATTACTTAAAATAACAGGTCTAGTCTGTGCGTGAGAAATTGCTGACGACGGTGATATTCCGATTGGGAACGAAGTGCAGAACCTGATCTTCTCCTCTGAGTTGCGTTGTTCGAATGCCGACACTGACAACCTTGCCCGATACGGTAATAGGACCATTTGTCAAAACGACCTCATCTCCCACATCCAGTTGACGTTCAAAGAGGATGAAAAAGCCATTGATGACATCAGATAGAAAGCCTTGGGCTCCCATCCCAATAGCCACCCCAGCAATCCCAGCCCCTGCCAGCAAACTAGAAACTGGCAAACCTAAAATCGACAAAATGCAGTAAAGCAAAAAGAAATAAAGGGTATAATTAAACACATTTTCTAACAGACGTGAGATGGTTTTCTGACGCCCGATATCATGACGAGACATTTTTAAAGAAGGTTTAACAATTCTCTGCACCATGGTATGAAGTAGTTTCTTAGCTATATAGAATAGCAAAAATAGAAATAACAGAGAAATTAACTTGGTTAAGATATTCTCAATAATCGTTGTTATATCAAGCTTATTGAGGTAGGTTTGAATAAATTCTTGCATAGAAAACTCCTTTCATTTATTATACCATACTTTCACAAGTGATGAATCTCCATAAATATTCAAAAATAATAGCCAAAATAGACAGAAAATTCTTGATTTTAGCTCATATTTATACTATAATCATAAACATTACACAACAAAGGAGATTGTTATGAAAAAAATCATTCATGCTTGGAATAAGGCAAGCCTAATCAAACGGATTTTGATTGGTATGCTTATTGGAGGAACCCTAGGGCTGACACTTCCTAACATTTCAGGAATTGGTTTACTTGGAGATCTCTTTGTTGGTGGCCTCAAAGCCATCGCACCTATTCTAGTCTTTGCCCTCGTTGCCAATGCCCTTTCCCAACATCAAAAGGGGCAAGATAGCAACATGAAAACGGTTATCTTCCTTTACTTGGTAGGAACCTTTGCAGCAGCACTTGTTGCTGTCCTAGCAAGCTTCATTGTCCCTGTTGAGATTACCTTAAATAGTGCCAATACAGAAATCGCACCACCAGATGGGATTGGACAAGTCCTCAGCAACCTCTTGCTCAAACTAGTTGACAATCCAGTCAATGCCCTCATTACTGCCAACTACATCGGTATCCTATCTTGGGCAGTCATTTTCGGGATTGCTATGAGAGAGGCCAGCAAAAACAGTAAAGAATTGCTGAAAACCATGGCTGATGTGACTTCTAAGATTGTCGAATGGATCATCAACCTAGCTCCATTTGGTATTCTTGGTCTTGTCTTCAAAACCATCTCTGATAAGGGAATCGGCAGTCTAGCCAACTACGGAATCTTGCTTGCCCTCTTGGTGACAACTATGTTCTTTGTGGCCCTAGTAGTCAATCCATTGATTGCCTTCCTCTTTATGAAGAGAAATCCTTATCCCCTCGTTTGGAAATGTTTGCGTGTCAGCGGTGTGACAGCCTTCTTCACTCGTAGCTCTGCGGCTAACATCCCTGTCAACATGAAACTTTGCCATGACCTTGGACTAGATCCAGATACCTATTCGGTTTCTATCCCACTTGGTTCTACTATCAACATGGCCGGAGCAGCGATTACCATTAACGTTTTGACCCTTGCTGCAGTAAATACTCTTGGAATCCCTGTTGACTTTGCAACAGCCTTTGTCCTCAGTGTGGTAGCAGCTATCTCAGCCTGTGGTGCTTCTGGTATTGCGGGAGGTTCCCTCCTTCTTATCCCAGTTGCTTGTAGCCTTTTCGGTATTTCTAACGATATTGCCATGCAAGTTGTCGGTGTTGGATTTGTCATTGGGGTCATCCAGGACTCATGCGAAACAGCCCTCAACTCTTCTACAGATGTCCTCTTTACTGCTGTTGCCGAATACGCAGCAGCCCGTAAGAAATAACTCATCAAGGCAAGCCTGCTCAGGTCTTGTCTTTTCCGCTTTTATCTAACTTACTAGGAAATCCTTATGTCTATTAGCCAACGTACGACCAAGCTCATCTTAGCTACCTGTCTTGCCTGCCTTCTTGCTTACTTTCTCAATCTCTCCTCAGCTGTCTCGGCTGGAATAATCGCCCTCTTGAGCCTATCCGATACCCGTAGAAGTACCTTAAAACTGGCCCGAAATCGCCTCTTTTCCATGCTTCTAGCTTTGGTTATCGGAGTTCTGGCTTTTCACTTGAGCGGATTTCATATCTGGAGCCTTGGCCTCTATCTAGCCCTCTATGTGCCTCTAGCCTACAAGATGGGATGGGAAATTGGCATCACACCAAGCACTGTTTTGGTTAGCCACCTCTTGGTACAAGAGACAACCTCTCCAGACCTTCTAGTCAACGAATTCCTTCTCTTTGCAATCGGTACAGGATTTGCCTTACTTGTCAATCTCTACATGCCTTCACGAGAAGAGGAAATTCATCATTACCACACATTGGTAGAAGAAAAGTTAAAAGATATCCTCCAGCGCTTCAAATATTATTTATCCAGAGGGGATGGACGCAACCGAGCACAACTGGTTGAAGAATTGGACACCCTTTTGGAAGAAGCCCTCAGACTGGTCTATCTAGATCACTCTGACCACCTCTTTCACCAGACCGACTACCATATCCACTATTTTGAAATGAGACAGCGACAAAGTCGTATCCTGCGAAACATGGCCCAGCAAATCAACACCTGTCACCTAGCTGCCAGTGAGAGTCTGATTTTGGCCCAGCTCTTTTCAAAAATTGCTGGTCAACTGAGCCAGACCAATCCTGCTTCTGATTTGCTAGATGAAATTGAACGTTATCTGAAAGTCTTCCGTAATCGCAGTTTGCCCAAGACAAGAGAAGAATTTGAAACCCGTGCCACACTTCTTCAACTCCTACGTGAAGCCAAAACCTTCATCCAAGTAAAAGTTGATTTTTATAAAAAATATGGACAGTAAAAAAGAAAACTTCAGACCAATCACAAAAGGTGAATATCTGAAGTTTTCTTTTATTTGTAAGTTATTACCATAAAGGTTAATAGTAAAATGAATAAGGTCTAATATTCAACATCTTTTTGATAGAGGGCTAAGGTAAAACCCCACATACTTTGCTGTCTTATTATCCACGACACTAATTTTTACAAATCAATTTCATTTACCACACATAGTTAGTAAGACAGTTAGCTAGACCTCTCACTACCAGTTACAACGGAAAAGCCCACGAATCGATATTATTCGTGAATTTTTCCTAGTGAAGCGTTTAGGTAAGCCGCCATAGCGGTTACCGTCAAATGACAGCAACTTTATGTTGCTAGTTATTTGTAACGATTTACATCTTCTCCTCTAACTCTACATCTGGATACTTGTCCGCAAACCAGCGGAGGGCAAAGTCATTTTCAAAGAGGAAGACTGGTTGGTCAAAACGGTCTTTGGCCAAGATATTGCGACTTGATGACATGCGTTCATCCAAGTCCTCAGGTTTGATCCAGCGAACGGTCTTTTTACCCATTGGGCTCATGACTACTTCCGCATTGTACTCGCCTTCCATACGATGCTTGAAGACTTCAAACTGGAGTTGGCCGACAGCACCCAGCATATACTCGCCTGTTTGGTAATTCTTATAAAGCTGAATGGCTCCTTCTTGCACCAATTGCTCGATTCCCTTGTGGAAGGATTTTTGCTTCATGACATTCTTGGCAGAAACTTTCATGAAAATCTCAGGTGTAAAGGTTGGCAGTGGTTCAAATTCAAATTTGTTTTTTCCAACCGTCAAGGTATCCCCAACCTGATAAGTACCTGTATCGTAAACCCCGATGATATCTCCTGCCACGGCATTAGTCACATTCTCACGACTTTCCGCCATAAACTGGGTAACATTAGACAGTTTAGCACCCTTACCAGTACGAGGCAAGTTGACACTCATACCACGTTCAAATTCACCCGATACGATACGTACAAAGGCAATACGGTCACGGTGTCGAGGGTCCATGTTGGCTTGGATTTTAAAGACAAATCCTGAGAAGTCCTTGTCGTAAGGATCCACAATTTCTCCATCTGTTTTCTTGTGCCCATGTGGTTCTGGAGCAAACTTAAGGAAGGTCTCAAGGAAGGTCTGCACACCAAAGTTTGTCAAAGCTGAACCGAAGAAGACTGGTGTCAATTCTCCATCCAGAATAGCTTCCTCTGAAAACTCATTACCAGCTTCATTTAAAAGTTCAATATCATCCTTGACTTGCTCGTAGAAAGGATTGCTACCAAAGAGTTTGTCCCCATCTTCTAGACTAGCAAAACGCTCATCCCCTTTATAGAGCTCCAAGCGTTGGTTATAGAGATCATACAAGCCTTCAAAGGCTTTCCCCATCCCAATTGGCCAGTTCATCGGGTAGCTAGCAATGCCCAATACTTCTTCCAATTCTTGCAAGAGGTCCAGTGGCTCACGTCCGTCACGGTCTAGCTTGTTCATAAAGGTAAAGACTGGAATACCACGGTGTTTCACAACCTCAAACAATTTCTTAGTTTGGGCCTCGATACCCTTGGCAGAGTCCACCACCATGACCGCAGCATCCACCGCCATCAAGGTACGATAGGTATCTTCTGAGAAGTCCTCATGCCCTGGCGTGTCGAGGATATTCACGCGCTTACCATCGTAGTCAAACTGCATCACAGATGAGGTCACCGAAATCCCACGTTGCTTCTCGATATCCATCCAGTCAGACTTGGCAAAAGTCCCTGTTTTCTTTCCTTTAACCGTACCAGCTTCACGAATCTCGCCCCCAAAGTAGAGCAACTGCTCCGTGATGGTTGTTTTCCCTGCGTCCGGGTGGGAGATGATGGCAAAAGTACGACGTTTCTTAATTTCTTCTTGAATATTCATAAGTTCTCTTTCTTTGATTTTCTATTTTTAGTTATTTCAATAGCTAAGAATGATTTTACATTGGATTTTACCATTCCTTTCAACACTCCATTATATCGGATTTTAGCATTTTTTTCAATTTCTATTTCTTTTCAGCTCCCCCTCCCTTATTTATAGGAAAATATGGTAAAATAGAACAGACTAAAAATCATCATTTCACGAAAGGATGCAAGATGAAAATTACGCAAGAAGAGGTAACACACGTTGCCAATCTTTCAAAATTAAGATTCTCTGAAGAAGAAACTGCTGCCTTTGCGACTACCTTGTCTAAGATTGTTGACATGGTTGAATTGCTGGGCGAAGTTGACACAACTGGTGTCGCACCTACTACAACCATGGCTGACCGCAAGACTGTACTCCGCCCTGATGTGGCCGAAGAAGGAACAGACCGTGATCGCCTGTTTAAAAACGTACCTGAAAAAGACAACTACTATATCAAGGTACCAGCTATCCTAGACGATGGAGGAGATGCCTAATGACTTTCAACAATAAAACCATTGAAGACTTGCACAATCTCCTTGTCTCTAAGGAAATTTCAGCAACTGAATTAACACAAGCAACACTTGAAGATATCAAGTCTCGCGAGACCGCTATCAACGCTTTTGTTACCATCGCTGAAGAGCAAGCTCTTGCTCAAGCTAAAGCTATTGATGAAGCTGGAATCGATGCTGATAATGTCCTTTCAGGAATTCCACTTGCAGTTAAGGATAATATCTCTACAGACGGTATTCTTACAACTGCAGCCTCAAAAATGCTCTACAACTACGAGCCAATCTTTGATGCGACAGCCGTTGCCAATGCAAAAGCGAAAGGCATGATTGTCGTAGGGAAAACCAACATGGACGAGTTTGCCATGGGTGGATCAGGTGAGACTTCTTACTACGGTGCCACTAAAAATGCTTGGGACCACAGCAAGGTCCCTGGTGGATCATCAAGTGGTTCTGCTGCAGCTGTAGCCTCAGGACAAGTTCGCTTGTCACTTGGTTCTGATACTGGTGGATCTATCCGCCAACCTGCTGCCTTCAATGGGATCGTCGGTCTCAAACCAACCTACGGAACAGTTTCACGTTTCGGTCTCATTGCCTTTGGTAGTTCATTAGACCAGATTGGACCTTTCGCTCCGACTGTTAAGGAAAATGCCTTCTTGCTCAATGCTATTGCAAGCGAAGATGCCAAAGACTCTACTTCTGCTCCTGTCCGCATTGCCGATTTTACTTCAAAAATCGGCCAAGACATCAAGGGCATGAAAATTGCTTTGCCTAAGGAATACCTTGGTGAAGGAATTGACCCAGAGGTTAAGGGAACCATTCTGAACGCAGCCAAACACTTTGAAAAACTTGGTGCTATTGTTGAAGAAGTGAGTCTACCTCACTCAAAATACGGTGTTGCCGTCTACTACATCATTGCTTCATCTGAAGCTTCATCAAACTTGCAACGTTTTGACGGTATCCGTTACGGCTACCGCGCAGAAGATGCAACCAACCTTGATGAAATCTATGTAAACAGCCGTAGCCAAGGTTTCGGTGAAGAGGTTAAACGCCGTATCATGCTTGGTACATTCAGTCTTTCATCAGGTTACTATGACGCCTACTATAAGAAGGCTGGTCAGGTCCGTACCCTCATCATCCAAGATTTCGAAAAAGTCTTCGCGGATTACGACTTGATTTTGGGCCCAACTGCTCCTAGTGTTGCCTATGACTTGGATTCACTCAACCACGACCCAGTTGCTATGTACTTGGCTGACCTCTTGACCATACCTGTAAACTTGGCAGGACTGCCTGGAATTTCTATTCCTGCTGGATTCTCTCAAGGTCTGCCTGTCGGTCTCCAATTGATCGGTCCTAAGTACTCTGAGGAAACCATTTACCAAGCTGCTGCTGCTTTTGAGGCGACAACAGACTACCACAAACAACAACCCGTGATTTTTGGAGGTGATAACTAATGAACTTTGAAACAGTCATTGGACTTGAAGTCCACGTAGAGCTCAACACCAATTCAAAAATCTTCTCACCTACTTCTGCCCACTTTGGAAATGACCAAAATGCCAACACTAACGTGATTGATTGGTCTTTCCCAGGAGTTCTGCCAGTTCTTAATAAAGGTGTTGTCGATGCCGGTATCAAGGCTGCTCTTGCCCTCAACATGGACATCCACAAAAAGATGCACTTTGACCGCAAGAACTACTTCTACCCTGATAATCCAAAAGCCTACCAAATTTCTCAGTTTGATGAGCCAATCGGTTATAACGGCTGGATTGAAGTGGAGCTAGAAGACGGTACAACTAAGAAAATCGGTATCGAACGTGCCCACCTAGAAGAAGATGCTGGTAAAAACACCCACGGTACAGATGGCTACTCTTATGTTGACCTCAACCGCCAAGGGGTGCCATTGATTGAGATTGTATCTGAAGCTGACATGCGTTCTCCTGAAGAAGCCTATGCTTATCTAACAGCCCTCAAGGAGGTTATCCAGTACGCTGGTATTTCTGACGTTAAGATGGAAGAGGGTTCTATGCGTGTGGATGCCAATATCTCCCTTCGCCCTTATGGTCAAGAGAAATTCGGTACCAAGACAGAGTTGAAGAACCTCAACTCCTTCTCAAACGTTCGTAAAGGTCTTGAATACGAAGTCCAACGTCAAGCTGAAATCCTTCGCTCAGGGGGTCAAATCCGTCAAGAAACACGCCGTTACGATGAAGCTAACAAGGCAACCATCCTCATGCGTGTCAAGGAAGGAGCTGCAGACTACCGCTACTTCCCAGAGCCAGACCTACCAATCTTTGAAATCTCAGACGAGTGGATTGAGGAAATGCGAACTGAGTTGCCAGAGTTTCCAAAAGAACGCCGTGCGCGTTATGTATCTGACCTTGGCTTGTCAGACTATGATGCTAGTCAGTTGACGGCAAACAAAGTCACTTCTGACTTCTTTGAAAAAGCTGTTACCCTCGGTGGCGATGCCAAACAAGTCTCTAACTGGCTCCAAGGGGAAGTCGCTCAGTTCTTGAATGCCGAAGGCAAGACACTAGAACAAATCGAATTGACACCAGAAAACTTGGTTGAAATGATTGCCATCATCGAAGACGGCACTATCTCTTCTAAGATTGCTAAGAAAGTCTTTGTCCACCTAGCTAAAAATGGCGGAGGAGCGCGTGAATACGTTGAAAAAGCAGGTATGGTTCAAATCTCAGATCCTGAAATCCTGATTCCAATCATCCACCAAGTCTTTGTCGATAACGAAGCGGCGGTTGCCGACTTCAAGTCAGGTAAACGTAACGCAGATAAGGCCTTCACAGGATTCCTTATGAAAGCAACCAAAGGCCAAGCCAACCCACAAGTCGCCCTTAAACTCCTTGCTCAGGAATTAGCGAAGTTGAAAGAAGATTAATATGTAAAAGAAACCAGCCTTGAGGTTGGTTTTTTCTTGACAAATACAAGGAAAGCGTTTACAATGTTACATGTAAAGTTTCCTAAAAAGAAAACTAAAAATCGTAACAATAAGGAGTTATTCATATGGCTACAATGAAAGCAGCTCGCTGGCATGCAGCAAAAGATGTTCGTATTCAAGAAGTAGAAGTCCCTGAGGTACTTCCGCACCAAGTAAAAGTTGCTGTTAAATTCACGGGAATTTGTGGTACTGACCTCCACGAATTTTTAGATGGCCCTATCTTCATCCCAACAGAAGAACATGTCTATTCTGGTCAAAAAGCACCAGTAACACTGGGACATGAATTTTCTGGTGAAATTGTAGAAGTCGGAAGCGATGTTACTCGTGTTAAAGTTGGTGATCGTGTTGCTGTAGAACCAATTCTAGCTAAGAATAACTTAGTTGGTAATTATAATTTGGATCCAAACCTTAATTTTGTCGGTTTGGCTGCAGACGGTGGATTTGCCAAATATTGTGTTTTAGACGGTGACTTAGTACATGTCATTCCAGATAGCTTAAGCTATGAGCAAGCTGCTCTCACTGAGCCAGCTGCTGTTGCAGTTTATGCAGTTCGTCAATCAGCACTAAAAGCTGGTGATACTGCTGCTGTCTTTGGCTTAGGTCCGATTGGTCTCTTAATTGTAGAAGCCCTTCGTGCAGCGGGTGCTTCTAAGATTTATGCTGTTGAACTATCACCTGAACGTCAAGCAAAAGCTGAAGAGTTAGGAGCTATCGTTGTCCGTCCGGAAGAAGGTGAAACAGCTGTTGAAGCTATTCATCGTTTAACAAACGGTGGTGTAGATGTTTCTTATGAAGTAACGGGTGTGCCAGTAGTTTTAGGACAAGCCTTAGCTGCCGTACATAAAGCAGGTGAGTGCATGGTGGTCTCTATCTGGGAACGAGAAGCAAATATTAATCCGAATGAATTTGCAATCCAAGAAAAGACACTAAAAGGAATCATTGCTTATCGTCATATCTTCCCTAAAGTATTAGAATTGATGGAACAAGGCTACTTCTCTGCTGAAAAATTAGTTACTAAGAAAATTAAATTGGAAAATATCGTTGAAGAAGGCTTTATCGAATTAACTCAAGATAAGTCACAAATTAAAATTTTGGTAGAACCAGAATAAAAAATCCATCTTTTTAAGACAATACTAACAGGTCGGAGTAAGCTTACTTCGGCCTTTTGAAATATAATACTCTTCGAAAATCTCTTCAAACCACGTCAGCGTCACATTACCGTGTATATGGTTACCGACTTCGTCAGTTCTATCCACAACCTCAAAACAGTGTTTTGAGCAACCTGCGGCTTGCTTCCTATTTTGCTCTTTGATTTCCATTGAGTATGAGAAGAAATATAGTGGATACTTTTTAACATTAACCACTCCACCTGACTAGGCAATATTCTTTTTCTCCCCTACCAAATCCCATTAACTATTTTGGCTTTATTTCCAGAAGATTTTATGGTAAAATGAAGAGTAATAATATTTATTAAAGAGGTAAAAACATGATTGAAGCAAGCAAATTGAAAGCTGGTATGACATTTGAAACTGCAGACGGAAAATTAATCCGCGTTTTGGAAGCTAGCCACCACAAACCAGGTAAAGGAAACACAATCATGCGTATGAAATTACGTGATGTCCGTACTGGTTCTACATTTGACACAAGCTACCGTCCAGAAGAAAAATTCGAACAAGCTATTATCGAAACTGTTCCAGCTCAATACTTGTACAAGATGGATGAAACTGCCTACTTCATGAATACTGAAACTTACGACCAATACGAAATCCCAGTCGTAAACGTTGAAAATGAATTGCTTTACATCCTTGAAAACTCTGATGTAAAAATCCAATTCTACGGAACTGAAGTAATCGGTGTAACTGTACCAACTACTGTTGAATTGACAGTCGCTGAAACACAACCATCTATCAAAGGTGCTACTGTTACAGGTTCTGGTAAACCAGCGACTATGGAAACTGGACTTGTTGTCAACGTTCCTGACTTCATCGAAGCTGGGCAAAAATTGATCATCAACACTGCAGAAGGAACTTACGTTTCTCGTGCCTAATCTCTAGAAAGAGGTCATTCTATGGGAATTGAAGAACAATTTGGCGAAATCGTTATCGCTCCACGTGTACTTGAAAAAATCATTGCCATCGCAACTGCTAAAGTTGATGGTGTCCACTCATTTTCAAATAAATCCGTATCTGATACCCTATCAAAACTCTCTCTTGGTCGTGGCGTCTACTTAAAAGAAAGCAACGAAGAACTAACTGCTGACATCTACCTCTATCTTGAGTACGGTGTGAAAGTACCAAAAGTTGCTCTTGCTATTCAAAAAGCAGTCAAAGATGCTGTCCGTGATATGGCTGATGTGGAACTTTCTGCTGTCAACATCCATGTTGCAGGAATCGTTCCAGACAAAACACCAAAACCTGAGTTGAAAGATCTATTTAACGAGGACTTCCTCAATGACTAGTCCATTATTAGAATCTAGACGCGAACTTCGTAAATGCGCTTTTCAAGCTCTCATGAGCCTTGAATTCGGCACAGATGTGGAAACAGCTTGTCACTTTGCCTACACGCATGACCGTGAAGATGCAGATGTGCAAATCCCTGCCTTTCTTCTGAACTTGGTTTCTGGCGTTCAAGCTCAAAAAGACGAGTTGGATAAACAAATCAACCAGCACCTCAAGTCAGGCTGGACAGTTGAGCGCTTGACCTTGGTCGAAAAAAACTTACTACGCTTAGGAATCTTTGAAATCACATCATTTGATACACCTCAGCTGGTAGCAGTCAATGAAGCTATTGAACTTGCTAAGAATTTTTCAGATCAAAAATCAGCCCGCTTTATCAACGGACTGCTTAGTCAATTCGTAACTGAAGAAAATGAATAATCGAAAAGGTGTTTGGTCTTCCAAGCACCTTTTGACTTTCCCCTCTGCATAGAGCAAGAAGCACACAAAAACTAGAACTAACTATCAGTTCTAGTTTTTGCGTATTATAAAGAATAATACTCAATGAAAATCAAAGAGCAAACTAGAAAGCCAGCCGTAGGCTGCTCAAAAACACGGTTTTGGGGTTGTGGATAGAACTGACGAAGTCAGTAACCATATATACGGGTAAGGGGACGCTGACGTGGTTTGAAGAGATTTTCGAAGAGTATAAGAACCACATAAAAACTAGAACTGACTGCCAGTTCTAGTTTTTATGTATTCTGAGGTATTAGTATTTTCTAAATCGTTGATAACGTTCTTCCAACAACGCTTCTAACGGTTTTTGTGAAAGTAGAGCTAGCTCCGTTTGGAGTTCTTTTTTAACATTCTTAATCAGTTCTTTGCTAGAAAGTCCTGCTTCAGAAATCACCTTATCCACCACATCCATTTCTAACAGTTCATGCGAAGTGATTTTCATCAGTTCTGCCGCTTCCATGGCACGACTGCCGTCTTTCCATAAAATAGAAGCAAAACCTTCTGGACTGAGAATAGCATAGATAGAATTTTCCAGCATCCAAACACGGTCCGCAACGGCTAGAGCCAGAGCCCCACCTGAACCACCTTCACCGATAATGATGGCGATAATCGGAACTTTCAGGTCACTCATTTCCATGAGATTGCGAGCGATAGCTTCTCCCTGTCCACGTTCTTCCGCCCCCACACCAGGATAGGCACCTGCAGTATTGATAAAGGTCACTACTGGACGACCAAACTTTTCAGCCTGTTTCATCAAACGCAGGGCCTTACGATAGCCTTCTGGATGCGGTTGGCCAAAATTCCGTTTGAGGTTGTCTTGCAAACTCTTACCTTTTTGGATACCAACCACTGTTACAGCTTGGTCCCCAAGCCAGCCGATGCCACCAACAACTGCACCATCATCACGAAAAGAACGGTCACCGTGTAATTGGATAAAGTCATCAAAAATGCTTGTTGCAAAGTCCAAGGTTGTCAAGCGACTCTGCTCACGCGCTTCTCTGACTATTTTTGCAATATTCATCTAGGACTCCCTCCATGCAATCTGACTAGGCTTGCAATCGTATCTGGCAAATCTCTTCTTTTGACGATAGCATCCACAAAACCATGTTCCAATAGGAATTCTGCCTTTTGGAAATCCTCAGGCAAGCTTTCACGAACTGTATTTTCAATGACACGACGCCCAGCAAAACCAACCAAACTTTGTGGTTCAGCCAGAATGATATCACCTTCCATAGCGAAAGAAGCTGTCACACCACCTGTCGTTGGATCTGTCAAAATGGTCAGGTAAAAGAGACCAGCATTAGAATGCCGTTTAACTGCTGCAGAGATCTTGGCCATCTGCATGAGACTCATGATTCCTTCCTGCATACGGGCTCCACCAGAGGCTGTGAATAGAACAACTGGCAATTTTTCGACAGTCGCATACTCAAACAAACGAGTGATTTTCTCACCTACAACCGTACCCATAGAAGCCATGATAAAGTTGGAATCCATAATCCCAAGAGCCACAGTCTGACCTTTTATAAGAGCTGTTCCTGTCACAACGGCTTCGTCCAGACCAGTTTTTTCACGCATAGCTGCTAGTTTCTTTTGATAGCCAGGGAAATGCAAGGGATCCTTGCTTTCAATCCCTGTAAACAATTCCTTGAAGGTTCCCATATCAATCGTCAAAGCCAAGCGTTCTTGGGCAGAAATACGAAAGGTGTAGCTACAATGTGGACAGATACGCTCACTTCCCAGATCCTTCTGATAAATGGTATGCTTACAGCCTGGACACTGGGAGAATAATTCATCTGGAACCTCTGGCTTAGCTTGAGGTTTTTCCCTAACCGAACGATTGGGATTGATTCGAATATACTTATCTTTTTTACTAAATAGAGCCATTGATTCCCCTTTTCGGTTTAAACTCTTGAAGTCATTTTATTCTTTTTCTTGATACTTGGGTAAAAAGGTTTCCATCAAGAAGGAAGTATCGTAATCTCCAGCAATGACATTGCGATCTGAAATGAGGTCAAGCTGGAAATCTGCATTGGTCTGCACTCCTTCAATCTCTAATTCATAGAGAGCACGTTGCATTTTCATCAAGGCATCAAAACGATTTTCACCATGAACGATGATTTTAGCAATCATACTATCATAATAAGGTGGAATGGTATAGCCTGGATAAACTGCTGAATCCACGCGCAAGCCAACTCCACCACTTGGCAGATGGAGATTAGTAATCTTACCTGGACTAGGAGCAAAGTTAAAGGCTGGATTTTCTGCATTGATACGACACTCGATGGCATGACCTCGTAGGACAATATCTTCTTGCTTAACAGACAGAGGCTGACCTGCCGCAATGCGAATCTGTTCCTTAACGATATCCACTCCTGAAACAAACTCTGTTACTGGATGCTCTACCTGAACACGTGTATTCATCTCCATAAAATAGAATTTACCGCTGGCTTCATCAAGCAGGAACTCAATGGTCCCTGCATTCTCATAGCCAACAGACTCTGCAGCTCGAACAGCAGCAGAACCAATTTCATGACGTAGCGTTTTGCCAATTGCAATCGAAGGACTTTCTTCTAAAACCTTTTGGTTATTCCGTTGAAGAGAACAATCCCGTTCACCCAAGTGAATCACATGTCCGTGTTCATCTCCTAGGATTTGAACCTCAATGTGACGAGCTGGATAGATAACCCGTTCAATGTACATGGCACCATTGCCATAATTGGCCTTGGCTTCACTAGAGGCCGTTTCAAAGGCTGAAACGAGGTCTTCTGGTTTTTCAACCTTACGAATCCCTTTACCACCTCCACCTGCTGAAGCCTTAAGCATAACAGGGTAGCCAATTTTTTCAGCAACAATCAAAGCTTCCTCAGAGTTATGCACTTCTCCATCTGAACCTGGAATGACTGGAACACCTGCTTTGATCATCTGAGCACGCGCATTGATTTTGTCTCCCATCATATCCATGACATGGCCAGATGGACCAATAAACTTGATACCAACTTCTTCACACATGGTTGCAAATTTGGAATTTTCACTGAGAAATCCAAAACCTGGGTGAATAGCTTCTGCCTCAGTCAAGACTGCAGCTGATAGAACCGCATTAATATTGAGATAAGACTCTGTTGCCTTACCAGGGCCGATACAAACTGCTTCATCTGCTAAAAGCGTATGAAGGGCTTCCTTATCAGCAGTTGAATAAACCGCCACCGTCGCAATCCCCAATTCACGCGCCGCACGGATAATACGAACCGCAATTTCACCACGATTGGCAATTAAAATTTTTCGAAACATGGAGAACCTCCTTAGTTCCCTATTGCAAAGGTAAGAGTTCCACTGGCCGCAAGCTTGCCATCCACTTCAGCCTTTGCTTCAGCCACAGCTATGGTGCCACGACGTTTTACAAACGTTGCCGTCATAACTAATTGGTCACCTGGTACAACTTGCTTCTTGAACTTAACCTTATCCATACCAGCGTAAAAAACCAGTTTACCTTTATTTTCAGGTTTTGATAACTCCAAGACACCAGCTGTTTGCGCCAAGGCTTCCATGATCAGAACACCTGGCATGACAGGGTATTGAGGAAAATGACCGTTGAAGAAGGGCTCATTAATGGTCACATTTTTGATGGCAACAATAGTATCCTCGCTCACTTCCAACACACGGTCCACTAGGAGCATAGGATAACGGTGGGGAAGGGCTTCTTTGATTCCTTGAATATCGATCATTTGATACGTACCAATCCTTTACCAAACTCAACCATTTCTTCATTAGAAACGAGAATTTCTGTTACCACACCATCCTTAGGAGCTGGGATTTCATTCATGACTTTCATGGCTTCAATAATTACCAATGTTTGGCCTTTTTTAACACTATCACCAACTGTTACAAAGGCAGGTTTATCTGGACCAGCAGCCAAGTAAGCCACCCCAACAAGTGGGCTCTCTACAACATCTCCCTCAGCAGCCACACTTGCTTCTACTGGCGCCGAAGTTTCTTCCACTACAGTTTCTGCTGGAGCAGATGAAGGTGCTACTGGACTTGGTGTTGCTAGAACGGGCGCTGGAGCGACTTGAGCTGCAACTTCAGGTACAAGTCTAGCTTCATTCTTGCTAAACTGCAACTCATCCGTCCCATTTTTATAAGAAAATTCTCTCAAACTTGATTGGTCAAATTGGGCCATCAAGTCTTTAATATCGTTTAAATTCATACTTATTTATTCTCCCAACGTTTGAAAGCAAGAACTGCATTGTGGCCACCAAAACCAAAGGTATTTGAAATAGCGTATGGAATTTCTTGCTCCAAGCCTTGTCCATAAACGACATTGGCTTCGATATAATCTGATACTTCACTTGTTCCAGCTGTCATTGGTACAAAGTTATGACGCATAGCTTCGATTGTAACGATAGCTTCTACTGCACCTGCAGCCCCCAGCAAATGTCCTGTGAAAGACTTGGTTGATGACACAGGTACTTCCTTACCAAGAACAGCTACAATAGCTCCACTTTCTCCTTTTTCATTAGCAGGAGTTGACGTTCCGTGAGCATTGACATAGGCTACTTGCTCTGGAGAAATCTCAGCTTCTTCCAAGGCTAGTTTGATGGCCTTGATAGCTCCCTGACCTTCTGGATGAGGAGAAGTCATATGGTAGGCATCACAAGTATTTCCGTAACCAACTACTTCAGCAAGGATGGTTGCCCCACGTTTTTCAGCGTGTTCAAGACTTTCAAGAACCAACATCCCTGAACCTTCACCCATAACAAACCCATTGCGGTCCTTATCAAATGGAATAGAAGCACGAGTTGGATCCTCTGTAGTAGAGAGAGCTGTTAGGGCTTGGAAACCAGCAATAGCGAAAGGTGTAATAGAAGCTTCCGAACCACCTACCAACATAACATCTTGGAAACCAAACTTGATTGAGCGGAAGGCATCCCCAATCGCATCATTTGATGAAGCGCAGGCAGTATTAATAGATTTACAAACACCGTTTGCTCCAAAACGCATAGCAACATTTCCTGAAGCCATATTTGGCAAGGCTTTTGGAAGGGTCAATGGTTTCACACGTTTTGGACCTTTATCATTTAAGCGAAGTACTTGATCTTCAATTTCCTTGATTCCACCAATACCAGAGGCAACAATAACACCAAAACGATCCTTGTCAATAGCCTCTACATCCAGATTGGCATGATTGACAGCCTCTTGGGCTGCGTACAAAGCATACAAAGAATAGTTATCAAAACGATTGGTATCTTTCTTTACAAAGTATTTATCAAAAGGAAAATCTTGAATTTCTGCTGCATTATGCACATCAAAGTCACTATGATCAAATTTTGTAATTTGGCCAATTCCGATTTTTCCAGTTGTCAAACTATTCCAAAATTCTTCTGGTGTATTTCCGATTGGAGATGTTACTCCATAACCTGTTACTACTACGCGATTTAGTTTCATCTTTTTTACCTCTAGCTTCTGCTACATACTTAAGCCACCATCAATGGCAACCACTTGACCAGTTAGATAATCTTGGCCTGCTAAAAATACTGTTAAATCTGCAACCTGCTCTGCCTGCCCAAATTCTTTCATAGGAATTTGTGCCAGCATAGCATCTTTTACCTTGTCTGATAGAACAGCTGTCATATCGGACTCAATCATTCCAGGTGCAATAGCATTAACCCTGATATTGCGATTGGCCACTTCACGCGCCACAGACTTGGTAAAACCAATCAAACCAGCCTTAGAAGCTGCATAGTTAGCTTGACCGATATTCCCCATCAAACCAACTACACTAGACATATTAATGATAGCACCTTCTCTGGCTTTTATCATCGGTTTCAAGACTGATTGTGTCATGTTAAAGGCACCAGTCAGGTTAACCTTGAGCACTTTTTCAAAATCTGCTTCTGTCATCTTGAGCATTAGGGTATCTTGGGTAATCCCTGCATTGTTGACCAAAACATCTACTGAACCCAGCTCTACAATAGCTTGATCAACCATACGCTTAGCATCTGCAAAATTTGATACATCTCCTGAAACGGGAACCACCTTGACACCATAGTTTGAAAACTCAGCGAGCAATTCTTCTGAGATTGCCCCACGACTGTTTAAAACAATATTGGCTCCTGCCTGAGCAAACTTGTGGGCGATGGCAAGACCAATCCCACGACTCGAACCTGTAATAAAGATATTTTTATTTTTTAGTTGCATTCTTTTCTCCTGTTTCCTCTTGTATTTGTGGGAGAAGGGATTACTCGTTTTCTAGCAAGGCTTCCAAACTCGCCTGATCTTCAACATTGGCTAGTTTAGCTGTTTTATCAATTTTTTTGACAAAGCCTGACAAGACTTTCCCTGGGCCAATCTCGATAAAGTTGGTTACTCCTGCTTCTTGCATAACTGCAATACTTTCATAGAAACGAACTGGTTCCTTGACCTGACGCGTCAAGAGTTGAACTATATCTTCTTTTTGCATGACAGCAGCTTCTGTATTACCAACTAGGGGACAAGTAAAATCTGCAAAACTTACTTGAGCAAGAGTTTCAGCTAGTTTCTGGCTAGCAGGCTCAAGGAGAGCGGTATGAAAGGGACCTGACACCTTGAGTGGAATCAAGCGTTTGGCACCTGCTTCTTGCAAGAGTTCGACAGCTCGGTCAACTGCAGCCACTTCTCCACCAATCACAATTTGTGCAGGTGTATTATAGTTGGCTGGAGTAACCACTCCAAGTTCAGAAGCTTTTCGACAGACTTCTTCAATAACCTCTACTGGCGTATTGAGAACTGCTACCATCTTGCCAGAACCAGCAGGGGCCGCTTCTTCCATATAGGCTCCACGCTTAGCTACCAAGGCAACCGCATCTTCAAAATCCAAGGCACCGCTGGCCACCAAGGCAGAGTATTCTCCAAGAGACAAACCAGAAACCATATCAGGCTGATAGCCCTTTTCTTGCAATAAACGATAAATAGCAACTGAAGTTGCTAAAATAGCTGGTTGCGTATAGCGAGTCTGATTAAGTTTTTCTTCTTCCCTATCAATGAGATAACGCAAATCATAACCGAGTACCTGACTCGCTTGATCAATCGTTTCTTTGACAATAGGGTAGTGATCATAGAGATCACGGCCCATACCTAGATACTGGGCACCTTGACCAGCAAATAAAAAGGCTGTTTTAGTCATTTCTTACAACTCCTGCCCAACGAGAGGCTTCTTCTTGAATTTTCTTAGCTGCTCCGTAATACAAATCTTTTAGGATTTCTTCAACGGTTTCTTCTTTGGAAACAAGGCCTGCAATTTGACCTGCCATGACAGAGCCTCCATCCACATCTCCGTGAACAACCGCTTTGGCTAGAGCACCTGCTCCCATTTGTTCAAAAATTTCCAAATCTGGATTTTCTTGTTTAAAGGCATCTTTTTCAGCTTGTTCAAAATCACGAGTCAACTGATTTTTAATCGCACGAACAGCATGTCCAAAGTGTTGAGCTGAAATCGTAGTATCAATATCTCTAGCTTTTAAAATTTTCGCCTTATAATTTGGATGGGCATTAGACTCTTTTGCAACGACAAAGCGAGTTCCAACCTGAATAGCTTCTGCACCTAGCATAAAACCAGCAGCAGCACCTTCACCATCCGCAATCCCTCCTGCAGCAATAACAGGAATAGATACAGCAGCAACAACCTGGCGCACCAAGGTCATGGTTGTTAATTTACCGATATGCCCCCCAGCTTCCATTCCTTCTGCAATAACGGCATCCGCACCGATTTTTTCCATGCGTTTCGCTAGGGCAACACTTGGCACAACAGGAATAACCGTAATACCAGCTTCATGGAAACGTTCCATGTATTTGCTTGGATTTCCTGCGCCTGTTGTAACTACCTTAACCCCTTCCTCGATAACGAGGTCTACAATATCTTCCACAAAGGGAGACAAGAGCATGATGTTGACACCAAAGGGTTTATCAGTCAATGATTTGATTTTATCAATATTTGCCTTGACAACTTCTTTAGGGGCATTCCCCCCACCAATAATCCCTAGTCCTCCAGCCTTGGAAACAGCTCCTGCCAAATCTCCATCAGCAACCCAGGCCATTCCTCCTTGGAAAATAGGATAATCAATGTTCAATAATTCTGTAATACGCGTTTTCATAGTGCCTCCATCGTTTCTTGCTTACGTAATAGTTCGATACCGTCATAATTTGAAAATCAAACTATTGCCTAAACAAGAGGGAGCGGGTTTCCCTACTCCTTCTATTTATATTCTGTTTATTTTGTTTGCTCTTCAACGTAGGCAACCAAGTCACCAACTGTTTTCAAGTCATCTTCTGCTTCGATTTGGATATCAAAAGCATCTTCGATTTCTGAGATTACTTGGAACAAGTCCAATGAATCTGCGTCCAAATCATCAAAAGTGGATTCAAGTGTTACTTCTGATGCGTCTTTTCCAAGTTCTTCAACGATAATTTCTTGTACTTTTTCAAATACTGCCATGATAGGACTCCTTTAAAATAAATAGTTTTTTTATAACAATGTGTTCACCACATGATTACCTAAATTGTAAGAATGAGCGTGCCCCATGTCAAGCCTCCACCGAAGCCTGATAGTAGAACAGTCTGGCTACCATCTAAACGGATGAGACCTTGTTCTACACACTCTGAAAGTAAAATCGGGATACTGGCTGCACTGGTATTGCCATATTCCATCATATTGGCTGGAAGTTTATCTCGGTCGACACCAATTTTTTTAGCCATCTTATCCAAAATACGGTCATTAGCCTGATGAAGTAGCAGATAATCCAAGTCTGTCGCCTCTATAGGAGATTCATCAATAGTCTGCTTGATAGACTTGGCTACGTCCCGAATAGCAAAATCAAAGACTGCACGCCCATCCATCTTCAAAAATGAATCTGCACTTTCTTGATCTGAAAACGGAGAATGCAAGCCTGAATGTCCATAAGTTAGACACTCGCTACGACTCCCATCACTATTGAGACTCTCTGCCAAGAAATGCTCTTGCTCGCTAGCTTCTAGCAAGACTCCACCAGCACCATCTCCAAACAAAACAGCTGTTGATCGGTCTGACCAATCGACTGCTTTAGACAGGGTTTCACTACCAATCACCAAGCCTTTTTGAAAGCGACCAGAAGCGATAAACTTTTCAGCAGTTGACAAGGCAAATACAAATCCACTGCAAGCTGCTGTTAGGTCAAAAGCAAAGGCCTTATTAGCACCAATATTGGCTTGGACACGAGCAGCTGTAGAGGGCATCATCGAATCTGGAGTAATAGTAGCTAGGATGATAAAATCCAACTCCCCTCCTGTGATTTCAGCTTTTGCCATCAGTTTCTTAGCAACCTCTGTAGCCAAATCACTCGTAGATTCTGTTCTTGAAATATGTCTTTGACGTATTCCCGTCCGACTTGAAATCCACTCATCATTGGTATCCATAATCTGAGCCAAATCATGATTTGTAACCACTTGCTCTGGCACATAATGAGCAACCTGGCTTATTTTTGCAAAAGCCATTATCTCAAATCCTCCAAAAATTGATAAAGATTAGTCAAACCTTTGCTCATAACCTCAATTTCTTGCTTACTCATACCATCAATGATTTTTTCAACCATGGCCTTGTGGAAGCGTTTATGTAGTCTATGAACCAAGCGACCTTTCTTTGTCAAATGCAGATGCACTACACGTCGATCATGTTCTGAACGAATGCGTTCAATGTAACCCTTGCGTTCGAGATTATTCAAACTAGTCGTAACTGTCCCAAGAGTCACCATCAACTCTTTCGACACTTGACTTGGTGTCACATCTGGAACTTTTCCAATCACATCAATCGTATGCATTTCTTTGATGGAGATATCCTTGAAACGACTACCCCTCAAGCTAACTTCCTCAATAACGAGGACATTGTTAAATATAGACGTTAAATATTCATTAATTCGTTGGTAGTCCAATCTTTCCTTCCCTCCTTTTCAAAAAAACTTTTAGAATCAAAACATTTGACAAAAGAATTATATCAAAGTTCAAAGAATGGTGCAAGTATTTTTTTATTTTCCTGTAAATTTAGGTCTTCTTCTTTCCGAATGAGCCCGAACTCCTTCTTTGAAATCCTCTGTTTGAGCTAAGGATTCCTGTAGGTTCAGTTCTAAAGTAGCATAATCTTGCCAATCTTTGAATTGGCTCTCCCAAACCAACTTCTTAATGGCAGCATAGGAATTGCTTGAACCACGTCTTAATTTTTTAAGAAGCTGTTCTCTGGTTTTTTCTAACTTATCAGCTTCAGAAATACGGTAAACCACACCCCACTCTAGAGCTTTTTCTGCTGTCAAAGCCTCTCCTGTCATGGCTAGTTGAGTAGCACGCGTCACACCAATACTTCGGCTCAAGAGATGAATCCCTCCTGCATCTGGAGCCAAACCAACTCCAACAAAGGCTTGGATAAATTTAGCCTTATCGGTCGCTAAACAGAAATCTGCTGCAACAGCCATATTCGCTGCAGCACCTGCAACAGCCCCATCAACCTCCATCAAAACAGGTTTTGCAATTTGCTTGATTTTATAAGAAATAGTATTGACCAATTCTGCGATTTTCGTCAATGATGGAATATCATCCTCATCCACCGCCCGCTTCATCTCTACTAAATCTCCCCCAACTGAAAAGACTTTGCCATTCGCGTTGATTAAGACAAAATGCACAGCCGGATCCTCTTCTGCCAAAGTCAGAGCTTCTAAAATCTCCTCACACATAGGAATATGAAAACCATTCGCGACCTCAGGACGATTCAAGGTAAGGATTGCCAAATCCTCTTCAAGCTGATAAATAATGTGTTCCATCTGGACTCCTTTTTATTTTATAAGCAGTTTAAATTATTTTATTTCCAAAGTATATCTTTTTTAAAATCAGAAAGCAATAAAAAATCGACTAAAAGTGTCTCAGCCGATTAGAAAGGCTCGCTTTTCCTAGAAAGCATCTTATTTTCTTCATTGAAAAAAGGCTTTCTTTCTGCTATAATCGTATAAAATACTTACTTTAGGAGTTCTTATGAAGGTTGTTAAATTTGGAGGTAGCTCTCTTGCCTCTGCTAGTCAATTAGAAAAAGTTTTAAACATTGTAAAAAGCGATTCAGAGCGTCGTTTTGTCGTCGTTTCTGCACCTGGGAAACGCAATGCCGAAGATACTAAGGTTACGGATGCCTTGATTAAATACTACCGCGACTATGTTGCTGGTAACGATATTAGCAAGAGCCAAAACTGGATTATCGACCGCTATGCCGCTATGGTTAGTGAACTAGGACTAAAACCTGCTGTTTTAGAAAAAATCTCTAAAAGCATTCGCGCCTTGGCCACTCTTCCTATTGATGAAAATGAATTTCTCTACGATACTTTCCTAGCAGCTGGTGAAAATAACAATGCTAAATTGATTGCTGCCTATTTTAACCAAAACGGTATCGATGCACGCTATGTTCACCCTAGAGAAGCTGGTATTGTGGTCACAAGTGAACCTGGTCACGCTCGCATCATTCCATCAAGTTATGACAAGATTGAGGAATTGACAAATACAAATGAAGTTCTTGTCATTCCTGGTTTCTTTGGAGTTACCAAGGAAAATCAAATCTGTACCTTCTCACGTGGAGGCTCTGATATCACTGGTTCTATCATTGCTGCAGGGGTTAAAGCTGATCTCTATGAAAACTTTACGGATGTTGATGGTATCTTTGCAGCTCACCCAGGTATCATCCATCAACCACATTCTATCCCTGAATTGACCTACCGTGAAATGCGTGAGTTGGCCTATGCAGGATTCTCAGTCCTTCATGATGAAGCTCTTCTACCTGCCTACCGTGGAAAAATTCCTCTAGTTATCAAGAATACCAACAATCCTGACCATCCAGGTACTCGTATCGTTCTAAAACACAGTAGTGATGAATTTCCAGTTGTGGGAATTGCTGGTGACTCAGGCTTTGTCAGCATCAACATGTCTAAATACCTTATGAACCGTGAGGTTGGATTTGGACGCAAGGTTCTTCAAATCCTTGAAGATCTTAACATCGGTTGGGAACATATGCCAACAGGTATCGACGATCTTTCAATCATCCTCCGTTCTCGCGAACTAACTCCTATCAAGGAAGAAGAAATCCTTCGTCAGTTGGTTCAAAAGGCCGAAGTAGACCATGCAGAAATCGAGCACGACCTTTCAATCATTATGATTGTTGGAGAAAAGATGAAGAGCCATATCGGTGTCACTGCTACTGCGACACGCGCTTTATCTGAAAATAAGATCAACATCCAGATGATGTCTCAAGGTTCTAGTGAAGTGTCTATCATGTTTGTTGTCCATAAGGACCAAGAGAAAGCAGCTATTAAAGCCCTCTACAATGCCTTTTTCGGTGAAAGTAAGGAAGACTAATCATGGCCCAATCGCTTAACAAAACAGTGCTCCTCAATACGACAGGCACTTCCTACCTCTCTATAGCTGGGAAAGTTGGGAAATTCCTAGTCGGAGATCAGGCTTTGGAATTTTACCCAGATGTCAATGTTGAACAATTTATCCAGATTCCTTGGAGTCATATCAACCAGATTGGAGCTAATGTCTCTGGTCGCAAAATCAGTCGCCACTTCGAAGTCTTTACAGACAGAGGAAAATTCCTCTTTGCTTCAAAAGACTCAGGTGCCATCCTCAAAATTGCTCGCGAAAAACTGGGTAATGACAAGGTCGTCAAACTTCCGACTCTGATTCAGACCATTGGGCAAAAATTTAAAAATCTATTTGCAAAAAAGTAGAAACTTTAGTATAATCATAGCAACGGATAAGTAGGTTATCTTCTTCTTTCAGAAAGTCTGCGGATGCTGCGAGCAGATAGGAGGGATAGGTGAAATTCTACCGTTAGTAACAATTGCATACACAATCAAGTGCACACCTGTGAAGTTGGATGGAACCGTGGCCCTGCCACTCCAACGCTTTGTCAGGTGTGCTTTTTTCATAAAGGAGTTCTTATGTTAGATATCAAACGTATTCGTACAGACTTTGATGCTGTCGCAGAAAAATTGGCTACACGTGGTGTAGATGCTGCTGTCTTGAATGAGATGAAAGAAATCGACGCTAAACGTCGTGACATCTTGGTCAAGGTTGAAACTCTCAAGGCAGAACGAAACACAGTTTCTGCTGAGATTGCCCAAGCTAAGCGCAACAAGGAAAATGCAGATGACAAGATTGCTGCTATGCAAAATCTATCTGCTGAAGTCAAAACCTTGGATGCTGAATTGGCAGAAATCGATGCTAAATTAACAGAATTTACCACTACTCTTCCAAATATTCCAGCTGATAGCGTTCCTGTTGGGGCTGACGAAGACGACAATGTGGAGGTTCGCCGTTGGGGTACTCCACGCGAGTTCGATTTCGAGCCAAAAGCTCACTGGGATCTTGGCGAAGACCTTGGTATCCTTGATTGGGAACGTGGCGGTAAGGTAACAGGAGCTCGCTTCCTCTTCTATAAAGGACTCGGTGCTCGTTTGGAACGTGCCATCTACAACTTTATGTTGGATGAACATGGAAAAGAAGGCTATACGGAAGTCATCACGCCTTACATGGTTAACCATGATTCTATGTTTGGGACTGGTCAATATCCAAAATTCAAGGAAGATACTTTTGAACTCAGCGACAGCAATTATGTCCTTATTCCTACAGCTGAAGTTCCTCTAACAAACTACTACCGTGATGAAATCCTTGACGGTAAAGACCTGCCAATCTACTTCACTGCTATGAGCCCATCATTCCGTTCTGAGGCTGGTTCTGCTGGTCGTGATACTCGTGGCTTGATTCGTTTGCACCAATTCCACAAGGTTGAAATGGTTAAATTTGCCAAACCAGAAGAATCTTACGAAGAATTGGAAAAAATGACAGCCAACGCTGAAAATATCCTTCAAAAACTCAACCTTCCATACCGTGTCGTTGCTCTCTCTACTGGAGATATGGGCTTCTCAGCTGCTAAGACTTACGACTTGGAAGTTTGGATTCCAGCGCAAAATACTTACCGTGAAATCTCAAGTTGTTCAAATACAGAAGATTTCCAAGCCCGTCGTGCCCAAATCCGTTACCGTGATGAAGCAGACGGCAAGGTGAAATTGCTCCATACCTTGAACGGTTCTGGACTTGCAGTTGGACGTACAGTAGCTGCTATTCTTGAAAACTACCAAAATGCAGATGGTTCTGTGACTATCCCAGAAGCACTTCGTCCATACATGGGTGGAGCTGAAGTTATCAAACCATAAAAAATAAGGTTTAGCTATTTTTAGCTAGACCTTTTTTCGTAACCAAATCAGATAAGTGCCCAATACAAAGAATAAAATAGTTAGGCATATAATAGTTTCAGCCAAGACCAGATAATCCAGAAATGGAAGTTTCAAGATTCCCTGAGCCATCTTGAGCGAGGTGGCTGTGATAATGGTTGGGAAGGTGAGGGCTGAGAAGGCTGGTTGAAAGCCTTGTTTTAAAATATTGGGCAGGCGAGTCAAAACAAAGAACAAGAAAGATTGAGAAACCAAGATCATGACGATTAAAATCCAAGTCGGCAGGCTGGCACCTGCAACTCGAACTAGGGAAGCCAAGAGTAGAGAGAAAGGGGCACAGTAGATTCCTTCTTGTCCAAGCAAGGCTAGTGGGAGCGGATGTTTCTTTAAATCGCTATAAATAAGCGGGTAGAGATAGAAGGTCAAGAGAAATCCAAAACTCAAAGTCGCATAGGCAATTTCTATGATGCCTACAAGAGGATAGGTCAAGGCTGCTACTGCTATCCCCACATAGAGAACCGTCCAGCTAGGAGTGGCCTGAACTCTCTTACCTGGATAGGCAAATTTAATGGTGAAACCAGCAATCAAGAACAAATCCAAGAGAAATGAAAACCACCAAAGTCCTTGCGCTACCAAAGGAAGATGAGGGAAGACTCGAAAGACATAAGTCGATAAAATCATCCCAGCCATAGGAAAAGTGGCCATCCCTGACAAAAGAGGAGGCTTGGTCAATTCTTGCTTGATTTCCTTCCAATTAAAGAGATGCAGCATTAGAAAGTAAGTCCACAAAACCAAACCTGTCAGACTAAACAGATGGGACAGAACCGGCAACGTATCTAAAATAAGGTTTCCAGCTCCTGCCAAACCTAGCAAACAACCAGAAAATACCAAAGGGAGTTTTTTCATCCTAACCTCCAATAATCATATTAGTTTCAGTATAGCATAAAAGCGCTTAAATGAGGGAATAAAAAACGAAGTCCGTTAATTTCAGACTTCATTTTTTACTCAGATATGAATTAAGCATAAGGTTGCAATTCTGGGTTAATTGGTGTATTGGCTAGGTTGTTAGCATAGTTACAGAGGCTTGCTAGGCTGACACCAAGAACCACATCCAAGGCATTTTGTTGAGTGTATCCAGCTTCTAAAAACTCAGCTAAGGCTTCATCTCCTACACGACCCTTGGTATTGATAACTGCCAAAGTAAACTTAGCTAGGGTGTCCAATTTAGGATCTGTTTCGATTGGAGTACGATTGCGAAGGGCTTGCAGAAGATCATCGTTCATCTGGATTTGTTTAATTGAAAAGGCTGTGTGACCTGCGACGCAGAAGGCGCAACCATTGGTCACGGCTGCCGTGATTTGCACCACTTCACGCTCAACTGGTGTCAGGCTGTTGCGACGGTTGATAGCTCCGACAGTTCTGTAGGCTTCTAAAGCAGTAGGGGCATTAGCCAAGAGACCAATTAGGTTAGGAATATAGCCATTGTTATCTTTTTCTACTGTTTCAAGAACTTCTTTCACTTCTACTGGTGCTGATTCTACTGTATGGATGGTAAATGTTGTCATCATAAAACCTCTTTTCATTTTGTTGAAACCTAGTCTATCACAGATTCTATACCGTGTATAATATATATTTTAAATTGCATCGATAAAAATTTTTTATGAAAGCAAAAAATCACACGAGCTGTGTGATTCCATTATTTATTAAAATACTTTTTAGTCTCAGCAATAACAACTGGTGATAAAACCAAGAGAGCAATCAAGTTTGGCAGAGCCATCAAGGCGTTGACAATATCTGCGATAATCCAAACCATATCCAACTCGATAAATCCTCCCAACAAGACCATGAGCACAAAGACCACACGGTAGAGCCAGATAAAGCGAACCCCAAAGAGGAACTCGAAACAACGTTCTCCGTAATAGTTCCAACCTAGAATCGTTGTAAAGGCAAAGAGCACAAGGAAGATGGTCAAAAGGGCAGGTCCAAAGTGTGAAAAGACTGTTGAGAAGGCTGACTGAGTCAAGGCAACTCCATTCAAATCACCACTCCAAACACCAGTTACCAAGATGGTCAAACCAGTCAAGGTACAGATAATGAGTGTATCAATAAAGGTTCCTGTCATGGAAATCAAACCTTGCTCTACCGGTTCATTTGTCTTAGCCGCAGCAGCTGCAATGGGAGCAGAACCCAGACCAGACTCGTTTGAAAAGACACCACGCGCCACACCATTTTGAATAGCCATTCGAATGCTAGCACCGGCAAATCCACCTACCGCAGCAATAGGACTAAATGCTGATGTCAAGATTAAAGCGATTGTGGTAGGGATTTTCTCGATATTAAAGAAAATAACTGTAAGAGTCCCCAAAATATAGATGATGGCCATAAAAGGAACAACGGTAGTTGAAACCTTAGAAATGGACTTGAGTCCACCAAAGACTGCAATCGCTACAAATACAGACAACACAAGAGCGGTGATAGCTGGCGAAATAGTCGTTGTATTTTGGATAGATTCTGTAATCGAGTTGACTTGGGTGAAGGTTCCGATTCCTAACAAAGCTACTAGCACACCTGCCAGGGCAAAGAAGATAGCAAGTGGTCGCCACTTTTCTCCCATCCCTAGAAGGATATAGTGCATCGGACCTCCCGCTACTGCACCATGATCATCCTTGGTACGGTATTTGATAGCTAGTAGTCCTTCCGCATATTTGGTAGCCATCCCAAAGAAAGCAGCCATCCACATCCAAAAGAGGGCTCCTGGGCCACCGACCTTGATAGCCGTCGCCACCCCGATAATATTTCCCGTACCAACTGTCGCTGCGAGGGCTGTACACAAGGCCGCAAAGCTGGATACATCGCCATGCCCCTTGTCCTTAGTAAAAATAAGCTGGAAAGCCTTGGGCAGACGCAAAACCTGCAAAAGTCCTAGACGAGCAGTTAGGTAAATCCCTGTTCCGACCAATAAAATCAAAAGGGGTGGGCCCCAAGCAAAAGCATCGATTGATTTAAGCAATTCTAACATTTCCTTCTCCTATCTTTTCAACCCCAAAAGAAAGAGCACATGCAAGATACATGTACTCTGGAATGCTTAGATAAATGCTAAAAAGCGGTCTATCCTAGCTCTGTCCTTTTACCTGAGAGTTTGAGCAGTTGCCTGCCTTGCCCCTTCGGTGCCTTTACGGTCTCTCCAGAGTTCCGTCCATTTACAGTCATGGAAAATCAAACGATTCTCCACTTCTATTAAACTTCATTCGGTGTTGGTATTTAATTGATTCTTATTTTACAAAAAATGTTGGCTTTTGTCAATGTGTTTATTAATAAAACTTAATTCAACAGTTTTTACTGTATAAAGCCTGGAATACTTCTATCCTTTAAAAGTCACAATAGTTGCCCCGCTACCTCCAGCATTTTGTGGGGCATAGCCGAAACTCTTGACATGCTTGTTTCTTTGTAGGTATTTGGTGACTCCTTCACGGATGACACCTGTTCCGATACCATGGATGATATCGACTTGGGCCATATTATTGAGCAGGGCTTGGTCGATAAAGGCATCTAGCTCATTCATGGCCTCTTCATAGCGCTTGCCTCGAAGGTCCAGTCTGGCTTGTGGTCCACGACCAGAAGTTCGTTTCACGACATTGACTTGTTTCTTCTTGACTTGCTTTTCTTGCTGGGCTTGAACGAGGTCAAATTCTTTCTCTTCTAAAGTCATCTTAATCAAGCCAACTTGGGCTTCCCAGCGGCCATCTTTGAGTTGACTGGTCAAGGTACCACGCTGGCCATAACTGAGCACCACGATATCATCTCCCACCTTTGGAGCTCGTTTTTTCTTAGCCTTTTGAAGAACCTTATTTTTTGACAAATCTACTTTTTCAGGAGCCAATTTTTTCAACTTGGCCTTGGCTTCAATAATTTCGTGGGGCTTGAGTTGAGATTTACTATGGAGATTCTTGAGAATCTGGTCACTTTCACTTAGGGCCATATCCACAATCTCAGCAGCCTGTTCACGCGCTTTATTGAGCTCCGTTTCCTTTTCACGATTGAGCTCGTTGTAAAGTTTTTTTAGAGCACGGTTCATCTTGAGATTTTCTTGCTCCACCTCACGGATATTGTCCAAGCGTTTACGACTTTCAAGCGTCTGCTCTTCCAGTTGCTCAATAATCCGGTTGACATCATTGTCCTGATCGACCTGCTGGCTAGCATCTCCTACGATAACTTCAGATAGTCCTAAACGTTTAGCAATTTCAAAGGCATTGCTTCGACCAGGAACGCCCTGCATAAAGCGATAAGTCGGACGTAGAGTTGCAGTATCAAACTCCATGCTGGCATTTTGCACAAAGGCTGTCTCAATACCGTAGGCCTTGAGTTCTGGATAGTGGGTCGTCGCCATGGTCTTGACTTGACGCAGGCGAAGGTCCTCCAGAATAGCCATGGCAAGGGCGGCTCCCTCTTGAGGATCTGTACCAGCCCCCAACTCATCCAAGAGTAAAAGTGAATGTTGGTTAACCTTGCCAAGAATATCCACAATATTGGTCATGTGGCTAGAGAAGGTAGACAAGCTCTGTTCAATAGACTGCTCATCGCCAATATCTGCAAAGATTTCTTCAAAAATACACACACGGCTTCCCTTGTCTGCTAAAATCGGCAAACCGGACTGAGCCATAACCTGCGTCAAGCCTAAAGTTTTAAGCATGATGGTCTTCCCACCTGTATTGGGACCTGTAATGACAATGGCTGTTAAATCTTGACCAAAATGGACATCATTTGCAACGGCATTTTTGACCAAAGGATGGCAGACATGGAGCAGTTGAATCTCTTGATTTTCTGATAGCTGAGGAACGACTGCTTGCCTTTCTTGGATAAATCGAACCTTGGCACGAATCAAGTCCAGATGACCGATAATCCAGGCGTCATTGGCAATCTCAGCCGCATGAGGGCGGACACGCTCAGAAATTTCTTGGAGAATGCGAAGCATTTCATAGCGCTCATCTGCTCGCAAACTAGCAATTTCTTCGCTCAGTTTGACCACCTCACGGGGTTCGATGTAGACAGTATTTCCGCTGGCAGAAATATCATGAACAACACCTGCAATCTTATTGCGGTAGGTATTTTTGACAGGTAAAACCTGACGACCATTTCTGCTGGCAACGATTCCTTCTGTCAACATCTGCGCTTTTTGCTTGAGCAAATCTTGCAAGACATCGCGTACCTGACTTTCGCTATCATGGATTTTTCGACGGATTCGTGCCAATTCTTCACTGGCAAAATTTTCAATGAAACCTGCATCATTAAAGGCTTGTAGATTTCCTTGTAATTGCGGAAAATCGTGAAATTTCTCAAACCATAGGGCTAATTCTTCCAAGCTGACATTTTCCAGATTAGAATAAAAACTTTGCAGTTCTCGGCTAGCAAGAAGCACGCGCTTCAAGAGTAGGAACTCCTCGATATTGAGATCCGCCCCCATCTCCAACCGCTTGCAGACTACTGCAATTTCCTTAGTTGCAAGAATGGTAAAATGCGGTTGCTCGACAAAGAGAGCCTGCATTTCCTTCATCTCAGCAAAAGCCTGTTTGATTTTATCCGCTTTAGCAGTCGGAGCCAGCTGTCTCAACTGCTCCAACCCCTGCTCGGTCAACAAATGGGGTTCAAACAAGGCCTTGACCTTATTGAACTCTAATGTTTCTAATATTTTCTTATTCATCTTTATTTCCTTGTCTTTGAATGTCTAGGTGTGGTAGCTTTTTACATTCTGATAGATTCGAGTCAATCTGTAAACAAAGGGCTAGGAAAATTCCTGCCCTTTTTATCCGATTAAATTTGTCACCCAGATTTGTTTGAGCCAACTGGTTGTTACCGGTATGCTCTGGATGATGTGTTTTGCGACGATACTCTTTTCAAGAGGATTTTGTACAGCCGCCATGGGAATGGTCGCCAAGATTGTCAAGGCCATTTGCAAGACAAATAAGGTCACCAACATGGACAAGATACCTGCTGAAACTTGGAACAACTTACCACCCAGTTTTTTACTAGGAAGTAAGTGTAAAAGAAGACCAAGCAAACGACCAATGCTATAGACAATCCCAAATACAAGCAAGTAGCCGATCCCTGCGTAAAAGACCTTATCCAACTGAAAGAGTTGATCCGATGGGAAAAAGAAAGTCCCCTGACCTTCCTGCGGATTTGCATAAGGGAGCAATAAATGGAATTGCTCTCCAAGTCCCTTATAAAACTGGCCAGCCACAAAAGCCGATGCCATGGCTGAAATCAGGTAATAGACCTGTAAGAGCAGGCCTCTCCGATAGCCGATATAAAATCCCCAAGCCAAGACCAATAGAAGAAGGAGTGAAATCATAAGGAATCCTCAATCTTGCTCTGTTCTTGCTTACAAGTCACAAGCTTGTGGCGGAGTTCTTCTAATTCTTGCTCCTTATCATCAAATTCAATCTCTCGGCTGAGCTGAGTTGATAAACAGTTGACTGCCAACAAAAGAGCGATTGTTTCATCGTCTGCACTAGGCATTTGTTCTTTAATTGCTTGGTATTTTTCTGTCGCAACCTTGGCGATTTCCTCCATAAAAAGGTTATCATGCTCGCTTGTCAAGGTTAATGATTTTTTCCCGAATGTAAATTTGAATCGATTTAGATTTGCCATAAAATTCACCTCACGATATTATACCAAAATTCGCTAATTTTGTCAGTTTTTACAAATTTACCTGCTTTTATGGTACAATAGAAACTATGGCAAGTATAACACTCACACCAAGTGAAAAGGAGATTAAGGCTTTTCTTGAACACTATCAAACCAGTCTGGCTCCCAGCAAGAATCCCTATATCCGCTACTTTTTACGACTACCTCAAGCAACCGTTTCTATCTATACTTCTGGAAAGGTCTTGCTTCAGGGTGAAGGGGCCGAGAAATATGCTAGTTTCTTTGGCTATCAAGTTGTAGAGGAAACCAGGGGACAAAATTTCCCTTTAATTGGGACAGATGAAGTAGGGAATGGTTCCTACTTTGGTGGGCTTGCAGTTGTGGCTTCCTTTGTCACACCTGACCAGCATGCCTTCTTGCGAAAACTCGGTGTGGGGGATTCCAAAACTCTGACTGACCAAAAGATCCGTCAGATTGCCCCTATCCTCAAAGAAAAAATCCAGCACCAGGCACTGCTTCTCTCACCAAGCAAGTACAACGAGATCATCGGAGACCGCTACAATGCTGTTTCTGTTAAGGTAGCCCTCCATAATCAGGCTATCTATCTCCTCCTTCAAAAAGGCATTCAGCCTGAGAAAATTGTGATTGATGCCTTTACCAGTGCTAAAAATTATGACAAGTACTTGGCACAAGAGGCCAATCGTTTCAGCAATCCTATCAGCTTAGAAGAAAAGGCTGAGGGCAAATACTTGGCTGTCGCAGTTTCTTCTATCATTGCGCGTGATCTCTTTCTAGAAAATCTTGAAAATCTGGGTCGAGAACTGGGCTATCAGCTTCCAAGTGGAGCTGGAACGACTTCTGATAAGGTAGCTAGCCAGATTTTGCAAGCCTATGGTATGCAGGGACTTAACTTCTGCGCCAAACTGCACTTTAAAAATACTGAAAAAGCGAAAAAACGCTTAGAAAGGTAAGTTATGAATTCATTTAAAAATTTCTTAAAAGAGTGGGGATTATTCCTCCTGATTCTGTCATTACTAGCTTTAAGCCGTATCTTTTTTTGGAGTAACGTCCGCGTAGAAGGACATTCCATGGATCCTACTCTAGCGGATGGCGAAATTCTCTTTGTCGTTAAACACCTCCCTATTGACCGTTTTGATATCGTGGTGGCCCATGAAGAAGATGGCAATAAGGACATCGTCAAACGTGTCATCGGAATGCCTGGTGACACCATCCGTTACGAAAACGATAAACTTTACATCAATGACAAAGAGACAGATGAGCCTTACCTAGCTGACTACATCAAACGCTTCAAGGATGACAAACTCCAAAGCACTTACTCAGGCAAGGGCTTTGAAGGAAATAAAGGCACTTTCTTTAGAAGTATCGCTCAAAAAGCCCAAGCCTTCACAGTTGATGTTAACTACAACACCAATTTTAGCTTTACTGTCCCAGAAGGAGAATACCTTCTCCTCGGAGACGACCGCCTGGTTTCTAGCGACAGCCGCCACGTAGGTACCTTCAAAGCAAAAGATATCACAGGGGAAGCCAAATTCCGCTTCTGGCCAATCACCCGTATCGGAACATTTTAAGAGACCTAAGAGGCCGAGAATCAACAATCTCAGCCTCTTCTTCTATCGTGAGACGATAATTATTCACTACCCAGTTTGATTAAGATAGAAACAAAGTTATACTCAATGAAAATCAAAGAACAAACTAGGAAGCTAGCCGCAGGCTGTACTTGAGTACGGCAAGGCGAAGCTGACGTGGTTTGAAGAGATTTTCGAAGAGTATTAACTCTCACCTATTTATGCAAAGGAATCTTATGGAAGTTTATTTTTCAGGAACCATTGAACGGATTATTTTTGAAAATCCTAGCAATTTTTATCGCATCCTTCTCCTAGAAATCGACGATACGGACGCAGAGGATTTTGATGATTTTGAAATCATTGTCACGGGTACCATGGCTGACGTGATTGAGGGAGAAGACTATACTTTTTGGGGACAAATTGTCCAGCACTCCAAGTATGGGGAACAACTGCAAATCAGCCGGTATGAACGTGCAAAACCAACTAGCAAGGGACTAGTTAAGTATTTTTCAAGTAGCCATTTCAAGGGAATTGGTCTCAAGACAGCTCAGAAAATCGTGGACACCTATGGCGACAATACCATTGACGAAATTTTGCAACACCCAGAAAAGCTAGAAGGCATCGCAGGTCTCTCTGCCAAAAATCGCGAGGCTTTCGTCTCCACTCTCCGTCTCAACTACGGAACGGAGATGGTTTTGGCCAAACTAGCCAACTACGGCATTCCCAATAAACTAGCCTTTCAGATTCAAGACTTTTACAAGGAAGAAACTCTTGATGTGGTTGAAAATTATCCCTACCAATTGGTTGAGGATATCAAGGGTTTAGGCTTTACTATTGCTGACCAATTAGCGGAAGAACTCGGCATCGAAAGTCAGGCTCCTGAGCGCTTTCGTGCCGGTCTAGTTCACAGTCTTTTTCAGGCCTGTATGGGAACAGGGGACACCTATGTTGAAGCACGGGATTTGCTGGAACAAACCCTTACTCTCCTTGAATCTTCCCGTCCCGTGGAACTGGATCCTAGCCAAGTAGCCCAAGAACTCTCCTACCTGATCGAAGAAGACAAGGTTCAGCAGATTGATACAAAAATCTTTGATAACAGCCTCTTTTTCGCTGAGGAAGGCATCCGCAGTCACTTGGTTCGTATCCTTGAAAAAGGAAAACAGAAGAGCCAGGATTTAGAAACTATTCAAAAGCATATCACTACTGTCGAGGAAGAACTGGGAATTGAGTATGATAACATTCAAAAACAAGCTATCTGTGATGCTATCCAGAACAAGGTCTTTATCCTAACAGGTGGACCTGGTACTGGTAAGACAACGGTTATCAATGGTATCATCGCTGTTTACGCCCTTTTAGAAGGACTTGACCTCAGGAAAAAAAGTAATCTGCCGATTCTTCTTGCTGCTCCAACTGGCCGAGCCGCTAGGCGCATGAATGAATTGACTGCCTTGCCTAGCGCGACCATACACCGTCACTTGGGAATGACAGGGGACGATGATACCAGTCATCTGGAAGATTATCTGGATGCTGACTTTATCATCGTGGATGAATTTTCTATGGTGGATACTTGGCTGGCCAATCAACTCTTCTCCAACATCTCTTCTAAGAGTAAAATCCTCATCGTGGGCGACAGCGACCAGTTGCCTTCTGTCAGTCCTGGACAGGTTCTAGCGGATCTGCTTCATATTCCTTTGATTCCTCAGACTCGCTTGGAAAAAATTTACCGACAAAGCGAAGAATCAACCATCGTCACCCTAGCTAGTCAGATTAGACAGGGCATCCTGCCAGCTGATTTCACCCAGAAAAAAGCAGACCGTTCCTACTTTGAAATTGCTAGTGGCTATATTCCTGCTACCATTGAAAAGATCTTAGGCGCTGCCCTCAGAAGTGGTATCCCTGCCCGTGATATCCAAGTTCTGGCTCCCATGTATCGAGGAACTGCAGGGATTGATGCTATCAATCAGCTCATGCAAGACCTGCTCAATCCACCACAAAAAGACCAAGTCAGTTTTGAAGCTCCCCAGTGCCACTATCGTAAGGGAGATAAGGTCATTCACTTGGTCAACGATGCTGAAATCAATGTCTTCAATGGTGATTTAGGTGCTATCACAGACCTGATTCCTGGAAAATACACTGAGTCGAAACAAGACGAGATTGTCATTGATTTTGATGGCAATGAAGTCTCTTACCCACGTAACGAATGGTACAAGATTCGCTTGGCCTATGCCATGAGTATCCATAAATCCCAGGGAAGTGAGTTCCCTGTTGTCATCCTACCTATCACCAGTGCTAGCCGACGTATGCTGGAGCGGAATCTCATCTATACAGCCATTACACGCGCCAAAAGCAAGCTTATCTTACTAGGCGAATTACAGGCCTTCGACTATGCCACCCAGCATATCGGAACTGCCCGAAAAACCTATCTGATTGAACGCTTCAGTGATTTATTGGAGAATGTTGAAGAAAAGCAACAAGCGGTCTCTGAAACAGTCACATCAAGTACCTCTGAACAATCCTACATCTTAACCGAAGAAAACTGGGACAGCATCCCCGCCATGATTGGGATTACAGACGTAGACCTCAAAGAGATTTTTGGAAAATAGTGCATAAGAAAACCCACCAATTCAGGTGGGATTTTTGTTTATTAAGATTATTTAACTGTTGCTGTGCTTGTGATCAATTCAACAGCTTTTTTAATTGTGATGTCGTGTTTCAACATATCAGCTGAAAGCAAGCTTTGTACTTGTGCAACTTCCATGTTGTAATCTGCAGCCAATTGCTCGATTTCTTTTTGGATTTCTTCTTCTGAAGCATCAAATCCTTCAGCTTTGGCAACTGCTTCGATAACAAGGTTAGTCTTAGTACGTGACTCAGCTTCTCCCTCGTATTGTTTGTGAAGATCTTCTTGAGTAGTTCCAGTGATTTGGAAGTACATGTCAGGGTTGATACCTTGACGTTGCAAGTTTCCAAGGAATTCGTTTACTGAACGGTGAACTTCTTCGTGGATCATTTCTTCTGGAAGTTCTACGATTTCAGCGTTTTCTACAGCTTTATCAATTGCTGCACCTTCAACGGCATCTTTGTAAGCTTCTTCTTTAGCAGCAGCCAATTCGTTACGGTATTTTTCTTTCAATTCAGCAAGTGTTTCAACTTCTTCGTCGATATCTTTTGCAAGTTCATCGTCAAGAGCTGGAACTTCTTTAGCTTTAACTTCGTGGATAGTTGTCACGAATTTAGCTTCTTTACCTGCAAGGTCTTCTGCTTGGTAGTCTTCTGGGAATGTTACGATAACGTCAACAGTTTCACCAGCTGAGTGACCTACCAATTGGTCTTCAAAACCAGGGATGAATTGACCTGAACCAAGTCCAAGTGAGAAGTTTTCACCTTTTCCACCGTCAAATTCAACACCGTCGATAGAACCAACGAAATCGATGACAACAGTGTCGCCGTTTTCAGCAGCAGCTTCTTTGATAACCAATTCAGCCAAGTTGTTGCGTTCGCGTTCAATACGCTCTTCAACGTCAGCGTCAGTTACTTCTTTTTCTAGATCAACTGATACTTCAAGGTTTTTGTAGTCACCCAATTTTACTTCAGGTTTTGTAACGACTTCAGCAGTGATAACCCAGTCTTGACCTTTTTCCATTGAAGTTACATCAATTTTTGGTTGAGCAACGACTTCAAGACCAGCTTCTTTTACAGCTGCTTCATAAGCGTTTGGCAAAAGAGCGTTCATAACGTCTTGATAAAGTGATTCTTCACCAAATTTCTTGTCGAAGATAGGGCGTGGAAGGTGACCTTTACGGAAACCTGGAACATTAAGAGATTTCTTCACTGAGTTGAAGACACGGTCCAATTCTGGTTTGATTTGGTCTTGAGAGATAGTGAAAGTCAAGACACCACGGTTTGTTTCTTTGTTTTCAAATGATACAGACATTCTGTCATTTCTCCTTAAAATTTTTAAATACAGTCTATTATAACATAAATGGTCGACTTTTTTCAAGTAATGAATGCGCTTTTCAATCACGCTAGAGGTACTTGCTTGCTTCTTTAATGCTAAGGTCAGCTATTTCTCCAATATTATTTTTGCATATCTGTTAAAAGTCCTCATGCCCCACCAAGTGGTGCTGAAAGGCATAGACTACAGCCTGGGTACGATCGCTGACTTCAAGTTTGGCTAGGATATTAGACACATGGGTCTTGACCGTCTTGAGAGAGATAAAAAGTTCGTCTGCGATACGCTGATTTTCGTAGCCCTTGGCGATGAGTTGGAGAACATCTCGCTCACGCGCAGTCAAGTCCTCATGTAGTTCTATGTGATTGCGGTGGTATTCGACCTTCTTGCTGACCTCTTGTTCAATAGCCAGCTCGCCAGCAGCCACCTTACGGACGGCATGGAGCAGTTCGTCTGCACTAGAAGTCTTGAGCATATAGCCACGAGCACCTGCATCTAAGACGGGCATGATTTTTTCATTGTCCAAATAAGAGCTCACAATCAAAATCTTAGCTTCAGACCATTCTTTGAGGATGGCTAAGGTCGCGTCAATCCCATTCATCTCAGGCATAACAATATCCATGACAATAACATCTGGACGCAATTTCAAGGCTAAGTCAATACCCTGAAACCCGTTGGACGCTTCCCCTACAACTTCTACATCATCTTGGAGGTCAAAGTAGCTTTTCAAGCCCAATCGGACCATTTCATGGTCATCTACTAGTAAAATTTTCATCTCTACTCCTTTATAACTCATTATCTAACAGGGGAATACGGATATCAACCGCCAGACCTTGCTTGGGAGCTGTCAAGAGTTGAACTGTTCCTGCCATATCTTCGACTCGCTCCTTGATGTTTCGCAGTCCATAACTCAAGTCGTCTAAGCTCCCTAACTGGAAACCAATCCCATTGTCCACTACCTTCAGTTGCAATTCAACATCTGTCTGATAGAGATAGACATCTAGGCAAGAGGCCTGGGCATGGCGGAGGGTATTGCTGATCAACTCTTGCAGGATACGGAAGATATGCTCCTCAATTTTCTTAGGTAATTTCGTTACATTATGCTTGAAACTAACCTTGAGATCACTCTTGTCCTCAAGCTCTTTTAAGAGGATTTGAATTCCCTCAACCAGACTCTTTTGCTCCAGTTCAACTGGTCGCAAATGCAAGAGCAAGACCCGCAAATCCTTCTGGGCTGTTTCTAAAATAGCTGTGACACTCTGCAACTGGGTCTGCATCTTTTCTCTATCCAATTTCAAAGACTGCTGGCTGACACCTGACAAAATCATGTGGGCCGCAAACAACTCCTGACTGACTGTATCGTGCAAATCCCGAGCAATCCGCTTCCGTTCTTTCTCGATGATTTCCTCTTCCTGAGCAAGACTCTGATTTTCTGCTTTTTGAAGAGCTTCTGTCAAAAGGTTAAGTTTACCTGACAAGGACTTGAAACTGGCATCCAAATCTGGATCTGCAAGCTGAACCACTTCTTGCCCTGCCAATATACGCTTGAGATTAGCCTGCATTTTTCTTAGAGAAAGCTCTTCGATACCTCTCCAAAACAGGGCTAAGAGAAAGGTCAGGGACATGCTGAATACCAGCAGCAAAAAGACAAATTTTTCTGTTTTTTCGACATCATGCAGGAAAATAGACCAGTCAAAGTCAAGGATTTCCATCAAGCTGTGGGAGAAAAACAAGACAAATAATAAGGAGGTGAGAGCAATGATTACATAGGCTTGTTTTTTCATCCTCTGATCACCTCCACATCCCCAATCATAGTAGTCAAGAAAATCTTGACACTCTTGTTACTCTTGAGATAGTCTTTTGTTTCTTGATGATAGTGTTCATTGCGGAGGGCACGCTTGGGCTGGTTGAAAAAAGTCAAATCACCATAGAGACAGTTAACGCTGAGACTAACTTCTACATCTACGGGCACAATGATTTTAGTTGTTCCTACCATCTTTCTGAGGATAATGACATTGTCATGATTGGTTAGGATGACCCTCTCCAGATGAATAGTGTCCTTGCCCATGAGACGAAAAAGATTGATATCATCAAACTGGCAAGTCTGGTAGCTTGAAAAATGATGGAGATTTCCAAACCAACGATTTTTCTCCTTCTTAACCGTTACCACCTCTTCAAAAACCAAATTTGTCTGCTCTTTTTCCTGATTCATCATCGGATAAAGAAGAAAGAGGCTATAGATGACCGCAACAAAAATAGCTAGAATCACAAAAGGATTGAGCATGACGATGAAAAAGAAGAGAATGCTTGCCACCACTAAAAGAAGATTATTGCCCTCTTTACCAGTGTAATAGCGAATCAAAAGCAAAAAGAGGAATAAAATCAGCAGAAAACGCGAAAAATGCTCTGAAACCATCAAAATCAGAGCTCCTGTCAAAAGACAGGTTTCGATAAACAAAAAGATTTTAAATTTTCTCATAGGTCCATCCTCTCCCTTCTATTTTATCACAATTCAAAAAAGTCACCTCGGTCTGAAGATGGAAAAAAAGGCGGTGGTTACGCCTTTTTCATCTGATCCTTTGCTTCTTTTAATTTTCCATAAAGAAGATAGTCTACTTTTTGCAAATCTGCTATGGCGGCACAATTAAGAGCACACATAATCAAACGCAGATCGTCTTTCCAGCCTTGGACAATGTCGATCACTTCTTCAACTGTGTAGCTTTCAACCAATTCCAGAACTGTTCGAGACAGTCCTACAGCCTTGGCACCAAAGACCAAACACTTAATCATATCCAGCGGATTTCGAATCCCTCCGCTAACCAAAAGTTCAACCTTGTCTTTCCAGTCTTGGGCATTAAGAAGGGCTTGCATAGTAGACTGCCCCCATTGATTAAGGTAATCACGTCGGCCACTGCGACGGTTTTCGATATAAGCAAAGCTGGTGCCACCACGACCTGACAGGTCAAAGGTTCGAACGCCCAATTTATAGGCTCTTTCAATGGTCTTTGCATCCATTCCAAAGCCAACTTCCTTTAAGACAATAGGAACGGGGATTTGCTTGCTATAGTCTGCCAGATGCGATTGCCAGCTTCTGAACGTTCTTTCTCCCTCTGGCATGAGCAATTCCTGCATGACATTGACATGCACTTGTAAAAGTAAAGGATTCATCTCCGTCACAGTCTGCAAACCAAGTTCAACCGGCTTGTCCAATCCAATATTGGTTCCAAGAAGGAGATTTGGATGGCTAGACTTGACAGAAAAAGAGGCATCTGATGGATCTTTGAGAGCCGCACTATAAGAGCCCGTCACAAACAAAATCTCACAGGCTTCTGCTACCTGAGCTAGTTTTTGATTGATTTCTCTGCCCTTATCGCTTCCACCCGTCATGGCATTGATATAAAAAGGAAAATCCCACTTTCGACCAGCAAACTCTGTCGACAGATCGACTTCATCCAGGTCGTAAAGAGGCAAGGAAGAATGAATCAACTCCACCTCATCAAAGCTATTATAGGAACTTTTCTGCTCAAGGGCATAGCGGATGTGCTCATCCTTACGATTTGTCGTCATGTCCTATCCTTTCTTGGTATAAGAGCTCAATCCCCAGATCGGCCCAACGGTTTTTTAGGGTTTCAGTTGATTGCTCATCAAAACTCAAGGCAATACCACAGTCACCACCACCAGCACCGCTACTCTTGGCAACAGCTTGCAAATCTTGACTGGCTTCTTTCAACTGTCTAAGCGAAGGTGTGTAAATATCTGCGCTCAAGCCTTCTAAGAGCTTGCTAGCTCTTTCCACCTGCTCGATGATTTTTTCTGATTTCCCCTGCTTCAAAGCTTCTACCAAAGCAGCCACTGTTTCTTTTGAGGAACTTAAAAAATTCTGATTGATATTTTGCTTGATTTGCTTGACCATATCACTAGATACGGCCACTTCCTTGGTCCATCCCACTAGGAAATCACATTCTAGGGCAGGTTGTACGTGTGAGATTGAAAAGCCCCAATCACGCTCTAAAACTGTCGCCAAATTTTCTTCTTCCAACCAAGTAGCCACTTTCTGGCGATCAAATGACTGGTAAAGAACCAAATCCTCTGCCACGATACAGGCAAGGTCCCCCATAGAACCATTGTCTCCTCGCTTGAGCAAGACAGCACTAGCCAGCTTAAATAAGAGCTCCTGATCCACTGAAACATCATACAGAGCCAGCAAAGCCTTAATAACCAAGACAACGACGCTGCCACTAGAGCCCAGACCAAACTTTTTCCCTCCTCTTTCCATTTTGCCACGGATTTCCAAAGAAAAAGGTCGTAAGATATGCCCACGATAAACAAGGAAATCTTCCACTAAAGCAATCGTTTCTTGAATCAAACTGTAGTCAGGATTTGGCGTCAAATCCACTGCGAAATCAAACATATCTGAGTAGATACGGTAACTATCAGAAAAAGCAATATCACCCTTCATATAGATGGGAATGGCCTTTATCAAGGCCAACTGCCCTGGCTCTAAAATAGCATACTCACCTGCCCAATAGAGCTTTCCGCAAGTTTTAACAGTAATCATCTTGACTCAAATCCTTTGTTTTTGACACAATCAAGCGATAACGTTGACCGAAGATTTCTGATAAATGCTCCAAGTCTTTCTCTTGACAGAGGACTTTGACATTGGGACCAGCATCCATAGTAAAGTAGCAGGCTTCCCCTTGCTCACGAAGCTGGCGAACAAAGTCCATGGCTTCATAGCTTGCATCCGTCAGATAAGAAAAGGCTGGTGATGCTGTTTTTGTCGTAGCGTGCATAGCCAGGGCATTTTTCTCCGTTAATTCCCCAACCTTGGCAAAGTCATTTTCCTTGAGATAAACCAGCATATCCTGATAATCCTTCTCAGACTGACGCACCCAGTCATCAAAGGTCGTCGAGGTTTCCACACAAAGTTTCATCCCGTCACGGCTAGAGATTGGTTTTTTCTTATCCTCTAGCACCAACATAATCATAGCTAGTTTCAAGTCTGTCTCTACAGGGTAAATTTCCCCGCTATCCTTGTCCCAGGCACCAAGTGGTCCATAAAAACTCCGAGAAGAAGAGCCTGAGGCAAACTTAGCCTCCTGTGCCAACTGGCTCCGAGTCAATCCAAGCTTGAAATAAGCATTACAAGCCTTGACCAAGGCAGACAAACCGCTAGAACTTGAGGATAGGCCCGCTGCCGTAGGCATATTGTTTTGAGTATCGATACGGACAAAACCTTCTCCAACTGGGCGGTAGCGGTCGATTATTTTGCTCATCTTAGCATGCTCCGCCTCATTTTGTAGCTGACCATTGATGTAAAATTCATCAGCCGTTACATTGGCTGGTAAAGGCGACAAAGTCGTCTCCGTATACATATTCTCCAAAGTCAGAGAGATACTGCTAGTAGCAGGCACCATCTCTTTTTCTTCTTTCTTTCCCCAGTATTTAATAATAGCAATATTTGCGTAGGAACGTACTGTTACAGGCTCTCTATCCATGTCTGAACAGCTCCTTTCTCTTCTAATCTTTCTGCTAGTTCTTGTGCTTGTGTCAAATTGTCCGCCAAAGCTATGATACAGCCTCCAAGCCCACCACCGCTCATCTTGGCACCCAGAGCACCATGGTTAAGAGCCGTTTCTACCAGATGGTCTGCCTCAGGGCTACTGACACCAATTTCTTTTAGATGTAAATGCGCTTGACTGAGGATTTGCCCCAGTCCTTCAGCATCTTTTCGTGAAATCGCATCTTCTGCCTGCTGGGTCAATTCTCCCAAGGCATGCAAAAACGGCAGGGCATCCTTCCCCTTGCTTTGAACCACTTGAATAGCTTCACGAGTATGACCATAAACGCCCGTATCAGCAATCACCAAATAGGCAGATAAATCCATCTCAAGCTCTGTAAATCCTACATTCTTAATAAATCGAATAGGCTGGTCACTGAGACAGGTCTTGGCATCCAAACCACTTGGATTCATATGGGCAATCATCTCCGCCCGATTGACCAAGATTTCTAATATATCATGAGGCAGATTTGCCTGATAGTAGTCAAATACCGCACGAATGGCCGCTATGCTGATAGCAGCTGACGAACCCATTCCCCGTTTTTCAGGGATAGCCGAGTCAATCTCACAGCGAATGCAGGCTTCTGTGATATCTAAATACTCCAGTGAAGCATAAACTGCCATGGACAAGGTATCTTCCTCATAGAGGCGCCAAGGACTCTCTGCAGGAACTACCTTACAAGTCACCTCCACCTCCAAAAGAGGCAGGGAAATGGCAGGATAACCGTAAACGACCGCATGCTCCCCTATTAAAATTATCTTACTATGTGCCTGACCGACACCAACTTTTTTTGTCATGTTATCCTTTTACTAGACGGAAAGACCGTCTTATTTTTCACACAAGTATTTATTCTTTCCTATCTATTTTATTATATTTTCACAAAAAAAGCGATTGTTTCCTTCACAATCGCCTCTTTCATTATTGAACCCATTCGCCATTATAATTGATAGAATAGCCATCTACGGTCGTATTCACTGCTAAAGCACCTGAGCTATAAGCATAGTACCATTTGCCATTGACCTGGAACCAGCCTGTCTTCATATCTCCATTACCTGCATTTAGGTAGTACCAAGTTGAACCATCTTGATACCAACCAGTTACCATAGCTCCTGATGAACGGAGATAGTACCACTTGTTACCAAGGTATTGCCAGCCCGTTTTCATATCACCATTTTCAGCATCTAAATAGTACCAAGTTGAGCCTTCTTGATACCAGCCAGTCGCCATAGCTCCTGATGAACGGAGGTAGTACCACTTATTGCCAATTTGCTTCCAACCAGTTTGCATGATACCAGTTTCTGGGTCTAGGTAATACCACGGAGCAGGTTTGCTTCTATCAATGCCAAAAGTAACATAGAAATCTTGAGTCCAACCCTTAGCAACTTCACCAATTGGTAGTGGATTGTAAGAATCATCGCCAGAAATTCCTAGCTTATTTAAATAATACCAATTGCCGTCTTCATAAGTCCAACCTGTCTTTACAGCATAATTATTTTCAAAATAATAAGTTCTCTTTTCAGCAGATGGAGCATATTGTTCACCGTATACTTTTCCTGTATTTTCAGACGTTTTTGCCTCTAGTACCTGTTTATCTGTTTGTTCTAGCAAAGCACCATCTTGTCCAAAATAGTACCACTTCTCCTGAAGACCAATTTCTAAGACTGGACGATTATTAAATAAATTATCACGATAACCTGTTCCATGAATTTCTACGTATTGCCAACCGACAACCATCTCTCCTCTATCACCAAAATAGTAAGTTTTACCGTCTATTTTATGCCAATAGATTGCTTTATGATCATCTTTTACATAATATTTTCTATTATCCTTATCAACAAATTGGCCACCTGTGGTATCCGCAAATACAGTATTTGTAGCTAGCAAACCAAAGAAAAATGTTGCTAGTGCTACTTGCATCATTTTTTTCAAAAGCTTCATTTGTATCTCCTCCAAGATTAAATCCACTCACCAGATGAAGCAAAGTTATAGACTTTACCATCGATAGTTTGGCTACCTGTAACCATTGCTCCATTTGAATTGAGATAATACCAGTTTCCGTTTACTTTTGTCCAACCTGTCTTCATATCTCCATTACTTGCATTTAGATAGTACCAAGTTGAACCATCTTTCACCCAACCAGTTGCCATGGCTCCTGATGAACGGAGATAGTACCACTTGTTACCAAGATATTGCCAGCCTGTTTTCATATCGCCATTTTCAGCATCTAAATAGTACCAAGTTGAGCCTTCCTGATACCAGCCAGTTGTCATAGCTCCTGATGAACGGAGGTAGTACCACTTATTGCCAATTTGCTTCCAACCAGTTTGCATGATACCAGTTTCTGAATCTAGATAGTACCAAGCTGAACCATCATTTATCCAACCTGCACGTCTTTCACCACCAATATAGTTTTCTCCATTAATTTCCGTTTTAGCTAGATAATACCAATTAGACTGGTCATGAAGCCAACCTGTCTCTAAAGAATGATTTTGATTAAAGTAATAGTTCGTGTAAAAACTCTTCTCTTCTTTATCTTCCGGATTTGTACGTTTTTCCCCATACTTTCTTCCAACACTGTCTTTAGTTTTAACCTCTAATGCTTTCCAACCAACAAACTCTTGTAGCACTCCATTTTTGTCAAAGTAGTACCATTCTGGCATTGGGGAACCTTCTAATCTTATACCATTAGGATAAGGACCAATTGTATATCCTTTAACTGGCATTGGAATGTATTGCCAACCAACAACCATTTCACCATTATAATCAAAATAATAGGTCTTGCCATCAATCACTCGCCAGTCCGTTTCTTTGATGTCACCCTTCTTGTAGTAGGTTCTACCATTTTCTTGGACAAATTGCCAACCTTCTGAATCAGCATCATCCGCCAATACTGCACTTGTTGCTAGCAGACCAAAGAAAAAGATTGCTAATGCAATTTGCATCAATTTTTTTACTGTTTTCATTAGACGTATCCTCCATGACTGATTATAGCAAAGACCAAACTGCATGTCAATATATAGAAAACTCCTCAAAAAAAGCAGTTACAAAACTGCAACTGCTTTTCTATTCTTGCATGGTGTAACCAACACCACGAACGGTTTTAATGTAGCTTTTTTGACCTTTTACATCAAGCTTGCTACGTAGATAACGGATATAGACATCCACGATATTTGTTTCGGTCGCACTTTCATACTTCCAGACACTTTCCAACAACTGCTCACGAGTCAGAACTTTCTTGCTTCCCATAAGAGTAGCCAAGAGATCATACTCACGACGAGTCAAAGCAATCATCTCCTCGCCACGATAAACGGTATGATGTTCTACATCCATACGCAGATTGCGGTAAGACGTTGGAACCTTCATCTGACTACAGTGTTGGTCGATGAAGTCCCTACCTCGGAAAATCGCTGAAATACGAGCCACCAAATTGTCAATAATAACCGGCTTATAGATGTAAGAAACGGCAAAGAGTTGGATTGTCTCAATCTGATCTTGCAATTCTTCGCGATGGTCCAAGACCATAATCACTGAGGCTGGCTTAGTCCGACTCAGCTTATCTGCAAAATCCTGGGCTGTCATATCCCCCAGTTGAGCATTCAATAAAATCAAGTCATAGTCTGTCTGAAGAGCCATGGAGAGGGCTTTTTGCCCCTCCTCAACCTGATCAACTCGGTATTGCTCTTTTTGGAGTTCCAAACTTAAAAAATGAGCTAGATTTCTTTCTTTCTCAAGTAATAAAATCCGTTTCCCCATGGCAGACCTACTTATTTTTCGTCATACCAAGAGTAGTGGAATGTTCCTTCTTTGTCTTTACGTTGGTAAGTGTGGGCACCAAAGTAGTCACGTTGCGCTTGGATCAAGTTAGCTGGAAGGTCAGCTGAACGGTAGCTATCAAAGTAAGTAATAGCTGCTGAGAAAGTTGGCACTGGCACACCAGCTTGAACCGCAAGAGCTACGATATCACGCACTGCTTGTTGGTACTTAGCAGTAACGTCCAAGAAGTATTCATCCAAAAGAAGGTTGGCAAGGTCTGCATCACGGTTGTAAGCATCTGTAATCTTTTGCAAGAAACGAGAACGGATGATACAGCCATCACGCCAGATAGATGCGATGTCTGCAAATGGCAAGTTCCAGTTGTTTTCTTTAGAAGCTACACGCAATTGAGCAAAACCTTGTGCGTATGAAATGATTTTTGAGAAGTAAAGGGCTTGACGGATTTTTTCAATCAACTCAGCCTTGTCTCCTTCAAATTTGAAGGCAGCTGGTTTTGGAAGAACCTTGCTAGCATGCACACGTTCTTCTTTGTAAGTTGAAATATAACGTGCAAATACTGACTCAGTGATGAGTGACAATGGCACACCAAGGTCAAGTGATGATTGGCTAGTCCATTTACCAGTTCCCTTGTTACCTGCAGCATCAAGGATATAGTCTACGATTGGTCCATCTTGACCTTCATCGTCTTTACGGCTCAAGATATCAGCTGTGATTTCGATCAAGTAGCTGTCCAATTCACCCTTATTCCACTCAGTAAAGATTTCAGCCATATCTTCTGCTGAAAGACCTAGCAAGTGTTGCATCAAGTCATAACTTTCTGCGATCAATTGCATATCACCGTACTCGATACCGTTGTGAACCATTTTCACATAGTGACCAGCTCCATCAGGACCGATGTAAGTCACACATGGTTTGCCATCTTCTGGCGCTTTAGCTGAGATTTCTTCAAGAACATCTGCAACCAATTCGTAGGCCTCTTTTTGTCCACCAGGCATAATAGAAGGACCTTCAAGGGCACCTTTTTCACCACCAGAAACCCCCGTACCGATAAAGTTGATACCTGAGTTTGCCAATTCTTCATTACGACGGATTGTATCTTTGTAGAAAGTGTTTCCACCGTCAATCAAGATATCACCCTTGTCAAGGTGCGGAAGAAGGGCTTGAATTGTAGCATCTGTACCAGGTCCAGCTTGAACCATGAGCATGATACGACGAGGTTTTTCGATTGAGTTTACAAAACTTTCAACGTCATAGCTTGGTACAAAGTTCTTTTCAGGATGGCAAGCAATTACATCTTCAGTTTTTTCTTTACTACGGTTGTAAATAGCAACTGTGTAACCACGAGATTCAATATTAAGGGCAAGGTTACGACCCATTACGGCCATACCAACAACACCAAAGTTAGCTTTTGTCATTTGACACTCCTCTTGTTTAATTTGTTTTATTTTATCATTTTTATTTTTGAAAAGAAAGAATTTTGTAACAACCGTTTAGTAGTCCAAAGCATCCGCATGTCCAGAACCATTTCCAACAAAGTATCCTGTCTTACAGTTAAGGGTAAAGAGATAGGTTCCATCTGGCTTGTAGAGGTTGTAATAACCATTGCCATTAACGATATTGACACGTTCAAGGATATATTGGTTACCAGTGATATAACCACGTGAGCGTGAAGTCGCTAGGATTTTTTCCAAGACACCATCCGCGAAATCCCAAGCAGAGTTATTGCTATCATCAACAGCTGATTGATTGAACGGCACACGACTCGAAGCTCTCTGGAGGTCAACTCCAAAACTTGATAAACCACCATGGCTATCATCACGTGCAGAAACTGAATTGTTTGATGAGACGCTTGAAGATGGACTTGTGTTGTCTGTAGCCCTCTCTGTTGATGAACTTGAACTTTCTTGACTTGAGCTTGAACTTGAACTTGAAGGAGCTGTTTGTTGACTCTTACCTAGACTGATAGCCTTATCTAGCACTTTATCAATCTCCGTATTTCCAGTTTTAATATCTGTAAATTTAGCATCTGATTTAGCTTTAGCGTTAGTATCCAAAACTCCATCTACAATAGCTGGCTTATCAAATTGAGCATTGACATCTTGAATAGCCTTGATTTGAGTTGCTAGACTATCATACTTAGATTTTGCAAGCGTATATTCACGACTACCTTCTAGCTTATCAAGCAAGGTTTTAAGTTGATTCAGTTTATCAAACTGGCTATTCTTCAAAGCCGTTTTGTTGCTATCTGTATAGAAGGCATCATATAAATTATTGAATTCTTCCACATCTGACTGCGTGTTTGTAGTTGATTGAGAAGTCTGGATTTCCTTGGTCGAACGATCCACTTGACGATAAACATAATAACCAGTTCCAAGGATAAGAACTACTAATGCTGCTAGAATACCGTAAAGCACCCATTTCTTCTTACTATTTCCATCTTCACTATCTGTCACTCGAGAAAGTGTTGGAATATCTTCAGTCTCAAATTCTTCTACAAGAGGTGCTTCTGAAACTCGTGTTAATTCTAAATCATCAAACTGACTCAACTCATCTTCTGGAGCTGGAGAATCTACTCCTGTTCCCTCACGAAGCTCTTGAAGTAAATTATCTAGAGTCTGAGTCTCCTCTACCTCTTCTACCTCTTCTTTTTCAACTAAATCATCCTTGCTAAACTGACGCGTTTCAAACTTATCTGCCTCAATTTCATCTTTGTGTTGTTTCACATACTTGTCCAAGATAGAATCTCCAGGCAGTACACCTGCTTCCACCTCTTCATTTTTTAGCATGGCTTCTCCAACCGTTAGCTCTTTGGCATCATCAAAATCAAATTGCGCTTCTTGATGTTCTGTTATATGACGATCATGTCTTTTCTTACTCATGAGTTTTCCTTCCTACTTTACTTCCTGACGTTTCACACGCTGACCGAAATATTGATACAAATTAACTTTTAAAGTTCCATTGTACAACTTGCGCTTCTTGTCCGCCTGACTGCCGTACTTGGTCTCAAAGGCTTCATCACTAGTTAGGATAAATTTGCTCCACGTTTTCAGCGGTGCAAATACTTGCCCCATCTCAGCATAGAGTTTGGTAACTCCTGCATCATCTGACAAGCGTTCCCCATAAGGTGGGTTAGAGATAATCACTCCATTGATTTTATCGGAACGCAAATCCTGCACGCGCATCTGCTTAAAGGTAATATCTCCTGCAACACCTGCTGCTTGAGCATTGGCCTTAGCAATTTCCACCATACGTGCATCGATATCACAGCCCATGATATCTAGCTCAAGCTCACGATCTACTTTTTTGGCTGCTTCTGTGCGAACTTCTTGAATCAAGCGATTGCTAATCCAGTTCCATTCCTCAAAGGCAAAGGAGCGACGAAGACCAGGCGCCATCTTTCTAGCAATCATAACTGCCTCGATACAGAAAGTCCCCGAACCACAGGTCGGATCAATCAAGGGCTTGTCTGGATACCAGTTAGAGAGTTGCAAAATGGCTGCTGCCATATTTTCCTTGATAGGAGCACCACCTTTTTCAGTACGATAGCCACGTTTAAAGAGGCTAGACCCGGTCGTATCAATCATGACAGTTGCTACGTCTTTCAGAATAGAAACTTCAATCTTAAACTCAGGACCAGTCTCCATCAAGGGAATACCTTCTGGACGGGCATAATGTTTTTGCAACTTCTTAACAACGGCCTTCTTTGAAATAGCCTGAACACTGGGTTCATTGTGTAGTTTAGACTTCACACATTTAGCTTTCGAAATCGGGAAACGAGCCCCAAGTGGTAAATAATTTTCCCAATCTAGAGCGAAAACTCCTTGAAAGAGCTCCTCAAAAGTCTTAGCTGGGAACGTTCCTACGATAATCTTGATACGGTCTGCTGCCCGAAGCCAGAGGTTGGTTTCGATGATGGCTCTCGCGTCTCCTTGAAAACGAACACGCCCATTTTCAACCTGACAATCGTAGCCCAACTCTCGCACTTCTCGTCCCACAACAGCTTCAAGACCAGCTGCCGCAGTCGCGATTAAATTAAATTCTTTTTTCATTTTCAGTCTTATAAGACCTTTCTATATGTCCACTTTAAAAAATGAGGTTGAGAAAATTTCTCAGCCCCAACCTATATGCAATTTTCTATAAGCCATGTTTTGTTCCAGAAGTGACTAGGACCACTTCCTTCGATAATCATCTGTCTACCACTAACAGCCTAGAGCTGATAGCAGTCAGAGTACTACGTTCGTTTCCGCGTACTCCATGCCCCGACCGAAATTTGGGTTGCTAGCTTGAGGGGTTTACCGCGTTCCACTCTCTCCGTTTCCAGAAAGACTCCGTCACTGTGGCACTTTCAAGTCTACTCTGGCCTATCCGAGGACTTAGCCATTTCAACTGCCGTAACGATTTCTCGTCCCTAGGCTTATGGTTTCGCCTAGCACAAACACTACAGGCATCTCAGCCTGTGCTAGCATGGACTTTCCTCATGAAAAGAAATTCTCCTCACGCGATTATCCAAAAATTGCACTTTTCAAATAAGCTCTTATAAATCAGAGTTATCCAAAATTTGTTTACCAAATACTTCTTTCTCAAGACGATTTAGTCGTTTCAAAATATCAAAATTCGTCATAGAAGTTGTAGCCGTCATTTCAAGTGGTTCTGCTTGAACCGGTGCAGATTCAGGTTTGCGAGACAATTCTTCCTTCAACTCTGCAATTTCTTGACGGAGAGACTTGACTAAGGCAGCATAAGTTTCATAGTCCTTGATGACATCGTCCAAAAATTCATCAACTTCAACCTTACTATATCCACGGACTTCACGTCCAAACTCTTGCTCAAAAATATCTTTTGCTGAAAAAATAATACTTGCCATCTCTCTCTCCATTCTCGGTTTCTAATAGTATTATTATATAAAAAAAGGCAAACAAAAATCAAGGTCAAAGCCTTACTTTTCAGAAAAATTTTCTGCTAGCTCATTTAAGTCTTCAAACGTTAACCTTTTTATGCGATAACCTTCCTGATTTTTCATCAAAGTGTCCATAAATTTTAATTTGGTCTCATTTTCTGGGTCATAGAAAAAATAAGCTAAGTCAGTATTTTCCAGCAAAAATCGTTGGTAGTCTCGTAGTTGACCCATATGTTCATATTTAGGATAGGCATATTTGACAAAATCTACCTGCTTAAATTGGCTAAGTTTAAGCTGATTCGCTTCATTCCAATTTTCCCCGTGTGTTTCAAAATCAAAAATGGTCGCTAGGTTGAAATCATATTCTTCTTTCATTTCATTTGCGACATCAAGTACCCAAGATTCAAATCCCAAGTTCCCTGTAAAGACCAGCCAATTAATCCCTTCTTCAGCCAAACTTTCTAAATCACGGAGAATGGCTTTCTTTATAATTTTTAACCTGATATCTTTTTCATTAAAGACACCCAAGTCAAAATTAGAATATCCCATAATTAAAGCTGTAGTCATTTTTACACCTTTCTTTCTATTTTTATGGTATAATAGAGTGATGTTATTGTACCAATAAGGAGAAATATGGTCAACTATCCTCATAAAATTTCATCAAAAAAAAACAAAACATCCATTTCTCAACCAAAAAATTTCGCAAATCGAGGAATGACTTTTGAAAAGATGATTAACGCTACAAACGACTACTATCTGACGCATGGTATGGCAGTTATCCATAAAAAACCTACGCCTGTTCAGATCGTCCGAGTAGACTATCCTCAACGTAGTAGAGCCAAAATTGTAGAAGCCTATTTTAGACAAGCTTCCACAACAGATTACTCTGGCGTGTATAGAGGACATTACATTGACTTTGAAGCCAAGGAAACGCGACAAAAGAATGCTATTCCAATGAAGAACTTCCATCTTCACCAGATTCAACATATGGAACAAGTTCTAGAACAGCAGGGTATTTGCTTCGTACTGCTTCATTTTTCTTCTCAACAGGAAACTTATTTGTTGCCGGCATTTGATTTGATTCGCTTTTATCATCAAGATAAGGGGCAAAAATCAATGCCACTTGGATATATTCAAGAATACGGATATTTAGTAAAGCAAGGGGCCTTCCCTCAAATTCCCTATCTCGACATTATCAAAGAACATTTACTAGGTGGTAAAACAAGATGAACAAACAAACTATTCTGCGATTCTTAAAGTATATCGGAATTACGTTCCTTACATTATTTATCGCACTATTTCTATTAGGTGGAGGTGTTTTCCTCTACTTTGTTAGCAAGGCTCCAGCCTTATCTGAAAGTAAATTAGTTGCGACAACCTCTAGCAAGATTTATGACAACAAAAACGAACTGATTGCTGACCTTGGATCTGAACGTCGCGTAAATGCTCAAGCAAATGAAATTCCTACTGACTTAGTCAAGGCCATCGTGTCTATCGAAGACCACCGTTTCTTTGATCATAGAGGTGTGGATACCATTCGTATCATGGGTGCGGCATTGAGAAACCTCCAAGGTGGAGGAGGCCTCCAGGGAGCCTCAACCTTGACTCAACAATTGATCAAATTAACTTATTTTTCTACTTCAACTGCCGATCAAACTTTGTCACGTAAAGCTCAAGAAGCTTGGCTAGCCGTTCAACTAGAGCAAAAAGCAACCAAGCAAGAAATCCTGACCTACTACATCAACAAAGTCTACATGTCTAACGGTAACTATGGAATGCAAACTGCAGCCCAAAATTACTATGGAAAAGACTTGAAGGATTTAAGCTTACCACAGTTAGCACTCCTAGCCGGAATGCCTCAAGCACCAAATCAATATGATCCTTATTCTCATCCAGAAGCTGCTCTTGAGCGTCGAAATTTGGTACTTTCAGAAATGAAGGGACAGAAATACATCAGCGCAGAAGAGTATGAAAAAGCTATTAATACCCCTGTTACCGATGGTCTACAAAGCCTGAAATCCGGTAACAGCTATCCTGCATACATGGACAACTACCTTAAAGAAGTAATCGACCAAGTTGAACAAGAAACTGGTTACAACCTTCTTACTACAGGTATGGATGTCTATACAAATGTGGACAAAGATATCCAACAACGACTCTGGGATGTTTATAACACCGACCAATATGTCACTTATCCTGATGATGACATGCAAGTAGCTTCGACTATTGTAGATGTATCTAATGGTAACGTTATTGCACAACTTGGTGCTCGTCATCAAGCAAGTAATGTTTCATTCGGCACCAACCAGGCTGTGGAGACCAATCGTGACTGGGGATCAACAATGAAACCCATCACTGATTATGCTCCTGCTTTGGAATTTGATATCTATGACTCAACTGCTACCATTGTACGCGATATCCCGTATAATTATCCTGGAACAAATACCCCTGTCTACAACTGGGATAGAGGATACTTCGGTAATATCACCCTGCAATATGCACTACAGCAATCTCGCAATGTTCCTGCTGTAGAAACACTCAATAAAGTTGGATTAAATCGTGCAAAAACCTTCTTAAATGGTTTAGGAATTGACTATCCAGATATGCATTATTCTAACGCCATATCAAGTAACACAACTGAATCTAATAAGCAATACGGCGCAAGTAGCGAAAAAATGGCTGTTGCTTATGCTGCATTTGCCAATGGTGGTATCTATCACAAACCGATGTACATTAATAAAGTTGTCTTTAGTGATGGTAGCGAAAAAGAATTTTCTGACCCTGGTACCCGAGCTATGAAAGAGACCACTGCTTACATGATGACAGAAATGATGAAAACAGTCTTGACCTCTGGAACTGGTTTTAATGCCTATATTTCATGGCTTCCTCAAGCCGGTAAGACAGGTACCTCTAACTATTCAGATGAAGAAATCGAAAATCATATTAAATCAAGTCAACTTGTTGCACCGGATGAAATGTTTGTCGGCTATACTCGTAAATATTCGATGGCCGTATGGACAGGTTACTCAAATCGTCTTACTCCAGTCATCGGCAATGGGTTCACAGTTGCTTCTTCAGTCTATCGTTCAATGATGACTTACCTATCAGAAGATGACCACCCAGGAGATTGGACTATGCCTGAGGGCTTATATAGGAGTGGAGAATATGTCTTTAAGAATGGAGCTCGTCCTACATGGACTGCTCCTGCTACTCAACAAAGTTCTACACCTGCTCCTGCGAGCCAGACTCCAGAGACTTCAACCTCTCAGTCAAGTGTAACGACACCAAACACAAATCCAAATGCAAATACAGCTACTCCCAATGCTGGAACCAACGAGAATACGGTAACACAACAACCAAGTACCAATCAAGGTCAGCCTAACCAAAATCCTCAACCAGCGCAACAATAAATTACTAACCACCCAAAAATTGGGTGGTTTTTCAATCTTTTCTTTATTCAATCAATAATTAGATAATAAAAACCTGAGAAGGCCAATTGTACTTCTCAGGTTTTTTGTTCTATACACTCCACTGGTTTAGAATACTATTAAGAAAGAGTTTTATTGTCATACACAACTAATCTTTTTTGCTTTTTGCTACAAAGATAGCAGATAAGGCTAGTCCAACGCTTGCCAAGAAAATAGCTGTTTCTGACTGTTTTTCACCAGTCTCTGGCAATCTCTTGTCTTCCTTGGCAACTTGAACTGGTGCTTCTGGAGTCTGAGATTTTTCTAACGAACTTAGCTTAAATTCTGGTTTTTCTACTGTCGGAGCTGGTTGGTCACCTACGGTTGATAATGGACCTGTGTAGGCTGGTAGCTCATGTTTCAAGGCCATAACGGAGTTAACTCCACCCTTGAACTCTGGTTTCTCTACTGTCAGAGCTGCTTGATTGCCTACGGTTGACAATGGACCTGTGTACTCTGGTAGTTCGTGTTTCAAGGCCATAACGGAGTTGACTCCACCCTTGAACTCTGGTTTCTCTACTGTTGGAGCGGCTTGGTCACCTACGGTTGACAATGGGCCTGTATAAGCTGGTAGCTCATGTACCAAAGCTTCAACTGCATTCACACCACCCTGAAACTCTGGTTTCTCTACTGTCGGTGCAGCTTGGTCACCTACGGTTGACAATGGGCCTGTGTAGGCTGGTAGCTCATGTACTAAGGCTTCAACTGCATTCACACCACCTGTAAATTCAGGTACCTCAAGCACTGGTGCTGGTTCTTCACCCTTGCTCGATTGAACAGGTTCATCTGTCAATTCTTGATAGAAGCTCGCTAATTCATAAAACTCAGCCTTGCCACCTTCCCAGACCAGCTTAACATCTAGAAGAGAACCACCATTTCGGATAGCAAAGGTTTGGAGACTAGATGTAATGGCGCCGAGGTCTGTCCAGCTCTCTTGACCATCCTTGAGTGTTCTCGCTTGAACTCGTGCTTTCACTCCTTCAGGAAGGCTTGAAACAAGGCGTAGATGGTTGGCATTGGTTGGTTCTGACAAGTGATAAACCATTTCACCCTTATCATTTTCCGCCTTGTAGCTAGTCAAAACTTTTCCGTCTACGAGATTAGTATAGAAGTTGCCTCGGCTTTCGCTACCGTTTCCTTCTACAGTTGGATCATTGATTGGTTTGACAAATTCGCCATCATTGATCACCAATTCTGTAAATCCTACAAAACGAGCATCATAGTCAGCTGTATAGAGGACACGAAGATAGTTCGCTTTGACTGGTGTCGTCAATTCACCCTCGATATAGCGATTTCCTGGCATCTTAGAATCATGTGTCCAACCATCTGTCAATGAATCATCGTGTGTACTATTAGCTACACCATCTCCCACTGTCACAACATCTGTCCAGGTTTTACCGTCTTGGCTGACTTGGATTTTACCATCACGAAGATAGTTTTGAGTTCCGTCTTGGATGTAGGCTCTGATCTTCTTGATAGTGCGTTCGCTACCAAGTTTCAAGGTTACATGACCATCTTTATGGGCGTAGTCTGAAAACTCAACGAAGTTGTTGTAAACACCGTCAAACAATTGATCGAGGTTATTAATCTTACGAACATCATTGCTTCCGTATATTGGATGAATGCCCATAGTTGTAGATTCTAGTTTGGTTGGTTGCACTTCTTTAGTCGTTACAAGGAGAGAAGTTGATGGCAAGTCTTGTTCTTGATTTGTTTTATTCACAAGACGAACATAACGTACCAAGTGGGTTGCGACAGTTCTGTCTGTCAACTGGCTAGCTGGTGTCCATTCTTGAGCATTTGCAGAATACTCTAGACTGAGTGCTGGATTTGTTTGACCTTGGAGCTGGATGCTTTTAACTTGATGGATACGGTCAAGTTTCATTCCTAGATAGCTATTTGCAGGAAGTTTAGTTCCAGCTGGAATCTGAAGCTCGTAACTGCCCAAGCTATCCACTACTGGTGTTTCCTTTAAGGCATCCACGTTGGTATCTGTTAAGTCGCTATTTCCAGAACGTGTCTCAACAGAGAAGTCCTGAATACGCCACCAAAGGTCACTTGCCTTAGTATTGCGTACTCGGATGTATCGAGCATTGATAGCTCTAGACACTTCCTTAGTTTGTTCTCCTGATAGGCGATCTAACTCTTGCCATGCAGATCCATCTGTAGAGTACTCAAGTACACCTGCGGCAAGTTTATCACCAGTTCCTTGACGAAGACGAACTTTAGTGACTGACTTGACTTCACCTAGGTCAAGTTGTGCCCAGGCATCTACTGGAGTCGTATTGCTGCCGTCAGCATTTGCCATCATAGCTTCTGTATTATCTTTACCATCAGTAATTTGACTTGCTGATGTTCTCAATTTATAAACTAGATTTGAGCTGAGGCTAATTGTAGCAGTTTGTTGTTTACGAGCGTTCTCTACTGGACGATTTACTGCAATCTCGCGAACTGCAAACCAGGTGTCATCACGATCTTCTGTAGCAATCATACGTACTGCTTTAGCTTTGATGTTAAGATTTTCAAACTGAACAAGTGACTCATTACCAACATAAGTTGGTTCTTTCAAACTTACCCAATTATCTTTTTCATCTTGATACTGCACTTCAGCCTTACTAAAGGTATCACGTGGATTTGCCTGAGTTCCCATAGCAAAGGTCAAGGTTTGGATATCTACCGGTTTGTTGAATTTCATGCCGATATAATCACCTGTCTTGATACTATTTGGTGATTTAATCAAGGCATGAGTTGCCAAGTCACCATCCGTTACTTCTGCCAAACCACCTTCTACACCTGTTCGATTGGTAATAAAGGTGCTGATGATTTGATCTGGATGCAAGACTTTTTGAACTTCAGACGCTAGAACTTCTTTCAAGGATAGGATAAATGGACGGATATGTTGAACCCCCAATTCAGCCTTTTCAAGATGGTCTACATAATGGAAGGTATGAGTTTGAGACTGTTCGTACAATTTCAAACCTTTATAGTAGCTGTCCCAAAGTTTGGCTGCATCATTTGTAGCCATAGCCTCTGTGCCTGTTAGGAAGGCATCAAGGGCATTCATTTGGTCAATTGCATTATCCAACCAATAGTGGATCTGTGCAACCATTTTTTTATCACCTGATGCTTTATAAAGTTCAGCTGCTTCTTTAATCTTGGCAAATTCTGCACGCAAAGTTGCACGTTCTGCAGTTACATCTTGACCCGCTTTGAGCTTAGTCATGAAGTCTGTCAATTTTGGAGCTAATTCAACTGATTCTTCTAGTTTAACGACACGACCATCCATGTTTTGGTTGATCATATGCTTACCAAGTTCGCGGAAGGCTGCTGATACCTTGCTATCTCCAAAATGACCATTTTCAACAAAGTTGAAGGCAATGTCATTGAGTTTCTTAGCTTCTTCTTCTGATTTCCACTGTTTCCATGTATATTGAGCTCCAGCAAAGAGGGCTATCTTAGATGGTTCAGACTGTTGCATTGGGTTCAACATGATACCGGATAGCAAGCTTGGATCCACATTTGGATGAAGGAATTTCTCACCACCACCTAGAATCAAGTGTTGTTTAGAGTTATCTGTAACTGGCCAGTTCACCCAAAGTGATACTGGACGATAAGTTTTACCACCTGCAGTTAGATTGTTCTTGAGAGTTGATAAGAAGCCTTCAGAAACTTCACCCCAAATCTTACCACCCGTCAAAGTCATAGAGGTTGAACTTGGGAGATTTTCATTTAGAGATTTCAACTCTGCTTCACGCCCATTACCCCAATACTGACCTGGAACAAAGATCATTTCTTTGCGAAGACCGCTATAAGTTCCTTGCATTTCTGTCAACCAGTTGGTCATATCCTGCATCAAGCGGTTGTAGCTATTGTAGCCTCCAACTGGGCTTGGTGCATCATCGGCTAGAATACCAAATTCACGGACACCCACTTTCATCAACTGGGTAAATTTAGCCTTGATGGTTGCCAAGTCTTCTTGGTAATGCGCTTCATTACCAAATCGGATACGGTTGTTCATGAATGGATGGATGGTCCAAACATAGCGAGTTTTACTTTGATTTCCGACGCGAGCAAGTTCACGAATTTCAGCTAGTTTTTCTTCTGGGTAAAGTTCACGCCATTTCTTGTTGTGGTATGGATCATCTTTCGGTGCGAAGAAGTATTGGGTCAATTTCAAATCGCCACCAAAACGCATGAGTTCAGCACGATCTGCATTAGACCATGGATTTCCATAGTAACCTTCGATGAAACCACGATTCTTGATTTCAGCGTAATCTTCCACTGTCACATTGCGAAGAACTGGAACTTTACTTTCTTTGAGCATGTGTTTCAAGGTTGTCAAACCATAGAAGACCGCATCTGTGTCTTTTCCGACGATGGAAATTGAATTGTCCTTGATGGTCAGAGCATAAGCATCAATTTTGTCAAAGAGACCTGCTGAAACGTTAGATAAGTTTTGTTCTGCTTGTGTTCCTCGTCCATGTACTCCAAGATAGATATTAGTTGCGCCAGCAACTGCTGATTGACTAGTAGTGTAGGATACTTGATTGTCCTGCAAGACACTCTTCAAGCGATTACGAGTATAAATATCGAGTTGATCTCCCATTACCAGATTGACTTGCTTACGAAGAGCTGTGACTCCTTCTCCATAAGTCACTTTTTGTGGAGTTGGGAAAACCTTGTACTCTTTCTTGAGATAATCTGTGCTCTTGCTGGCAGCCGCAATGCTATCTTCGCTAGCTGGTTTGCTTGCAGTGAATTGATCCGCTAGTTCAACTGTTCCATCACCTGTTTGCTCGACTTTTGGAGTTTCAGGTGTAGATGGTTGTTCTGGTTCTGGTGTTTCTTGTCCCTCTTTGATAGGTTTCAATAGATGAACTTCAGCTGCACTTGCAAAGCCCCCAACACCTGATAGAACTTTCAACTCAATCTTGTTGGTATGAACCGCCGCAAAGTTAACTGTTTTTTCTTGAGCGTTGTTGTCCCAGTTTCCTTCTGAAACCTTGACCATTTGGCCATCTTTTTGTGCGTAGATTTCGTAGCTAGTCACGACTCCATTTCCACCACCTGGACGAGGAAGATAAGTCAAACCATTGACTTTTTCTGCTTCTTTCAAGGTCATAGAAAGAGTGTACGGAGCAGTATCACCAGTCCATTTAGTATGCCAGAAGGTGTTTGGATCATTGTCAAAGGCTTTTTCAACAGTGCCTTCAGTCGCTGTTCCTGGTGTTTCTTGACTAGTTGCAGAAACTGTGAAATGATCTGTTGGAATCAAACGAGGATTTACAAATGGTTTATCTGACAACTCTGCACTATGTAAAATTCCTTTGAATCCCCCGATGCTTTCAAGCGGTAGAACCAAGCTATTGTGAGCAAAGCGAGGGTGATCTGGATTTGCGATACGTTCAATCTTCTCACCATCCACATAGAATTCCGTTGATTGTGGTTTAGTCACAATAGAGATTTGATAACGTTTGTTCTTTTCAAGTTTTTTCTTGAACTGGATATGGAACTGTTCAAATTGATAAGCAAGATAGCCGTCTTTATCAGCTAGATAGATACGGTTATCTCCACTTGTTGAGAAGGTTTGTTCACCGTCTCCAGTGACAGTTACATCAAACTTCAAGACATGACTTGGACCAACATCACCTGCCAGGCCTTCAATACTGCTATCTTTCTCAAAAGCCAATCCTTGCTCGCTTGTCTTCACCTTCTTGCTTGCATAGTTCTTCACTGTTTCAGGATTGATAGTAAACAAATCACTTTGATCAATCGCTCTGTCAGGATTTGACTGTGGCGCATAAGGGCTCGCTGGTAGGATACGTTCTGCAAATGTCGCTGCCGCACGGTCAGATCCCCAAGTGCGTTCTGCAGTAGTTTGCATGCTCTTGAAGAATCGTTTAAAGATATCGTAAGATGTCAAACCTGTCTCATGAAGATCAATATTGTCATTCCAAACTGCGTGGCCACCACCAATTACATTTGGATTTGATTCTTCTAGAAGTGGACCATGACCTGTTCGGAAATCATTTGGTGTCCACCTATTATATTGTGTTTCATAGTTAGCATAGTCACCATAAGCTGTTTGACGATTATCACCATTTGGTACACTATAGGTTGGAATATCTGTTATGTTGATAATCTTAGCTCCCTGAGCAATAGCTTCTTTTGGTTGCTGCCAGCCAATACTCCAGATATCAACTTCTACATCTTTCCAATCAACCGCTGTTTTACCTCGTTTCGCACTGAGCGATCCCCAAATACGAGGTGTATAGCCTTTCCCTTTAATGTATTTAATAAGGTCATTGACATAACGACGATAGCTTTCTCTACTTCCGTAGTATTCATCCGTTCCGATATGAACAGTAGATACCCCATGAAGTGGTGCATCTGGACCATCAAGAAGTTTATCATAAACTGATTTGACAAAAGCCAGCGTTTCATCGTATTTATTATCTAGATCGAGCATGGCTACGCGTTCTACGTTATGTTTACCTCTGTAATCGCTCAGGCTACCTTGATACATGAGGTCTGGACGAACTTTGACAAATGACAGAGCATGACCTGGCGTGTCAATTTCTGGAACTAGATTGATATGCAAGGCCTTAGCAAGTTTAATCAGATTTTGCATCTCTTCTTTAGTATAGTGCTCGTCTGATGTTAATTTTTGACCATTCTTACCGACAATATCTGTCTCTACACGGAAACCTGTCTTAGCATGTTCTAGAACATACTTAAGCTCTTCTTCTTGTGTTAGATTCTTACCTGCCAAGTGTTCCTTTAGGAAGATATAGTTATCGTTGAGGTGCAACTGCAAGTCGTTCATCTTGTAGTAAGCCATATTGAGCATGATGTCTACAAGGGTGTCATAAGGAATAAATTTACGACCTGTATCTAGCATAAAGCCACGGTGACTGAAGCTTGGGAAATCACGAATTTCTCCATTTTGGAAATTGCTTTCCCCCATTTGAAGAAGAGTACGAGTGGCGTAGAAGGCTCCTGTGTTTGTTGCAGCTTCGATGGTAATGACACCATCTTGGATAGTGATTCCATAACCTTCCTTACCATAACCCTTATTTTCAACTTTTTTAAATTCAATTCGTTTTTGAGCCTGCTTGTCACCTGTCGCAAGTTCCAATCCACGGCTTGCAAGGTCTGACTGGTAGAAGGTTGCTGCTTGTTCAAAGCCGGAATCCCCCGTCGCAAGAACTGTATCTGAAGTGATAGAAGATTGACCTTCTTTTCCATACCATTGTTGAACAGCTGGTGCTACTTTTGGTTTGATACCCACACCTTCGTCCTGATGTAGCCCCTTGATGACTACTTCAAATTCTTTAGTAAAGGTATGTGAATCTTTAATTTGCTCTACCATAACCTTAACGCGTTGATCAGTCAGAGGCTTATAAATGTGATTTTGAAGGTCAATCACACCTTGTTTGTTGCTACCGATAAGACTGACTTTTCCTGGTAAAGTTGGAAGTACTAAAGATTGTCCATCCTTAGCGACTGTCAATTCCGTAACTTGGCGAATATCTGTCACTTTAGTTGGATCAGGGATATTCGAATAAGCTCGAATTTCTTGAATACCAACGTTTCTCCAGCCCATTGTGCCCGCTTGATAGTCATTGATTTCTAACTTGAGATATTTAGCTTGAATACTATTGGCTAAGTCAACTTTCTCATCTAAAACAGGTTCTCCAGTCTTGGTATGAGCTAGCTTCCATTGTTTTTCTCCACTAGCATTTACATCATCTTGACCTGCATAGTAGAGGCTCCAAGATTTGATATTTGGATCATTTTGTCCCTTACGGACACGGCGATCCCAATCAATTTCCACATGTCTAATAAGTGTAGTCTTGGGAAGAGTTAATTCGAAAGTTGGTTTGTCAATATTTTGATTTGTTGCCCAGCGAGTATCAGGATTACCGTCCACTGCCTTGTCAGCAGTATAAGGAGTACCAGTTTCTGAGTCGTTTACTTGAACAGTAACACCTTCTAAGTGGTTACGATCTTCTCTATCTTCAATTTGCTTTTCAACTGGTTTGATTGTAGGTGTAGCTGGTTCTACAGGTTTAGAATCTGCTTTTGGTGTTTCAACCGGCTTCAGAGTCTCAGCTGATTTGGGAGCTGTTGGAGTTGTTGCTGGGCTTGTTGCTTCAGTTGCTGCAGGACTTGTTCCTGCAGTATTTTCATGATTTTCTTCATGACCTGCATCTGCCGTTGCCTCTGATTCTGCTTTCTTTAAAACAGCTGCTAAATCGTCCGGCAACTTATCTAGTGGCTGAGCTTGTGTAATTGTTCCTTCTTTCTCAGGTGTTCCAACTGTCTCTGCAGCTTGCACTACATTTGCACCAAAGATACTAGCACCTATCAATACAGAGGCTGCACCAATTGCAAATTTTCGAATACTATAGTGACAACGTCTTTCAAAAAAATGTCTATCCATCTTTCTCCTATTCCTTTCTCCCACTTATTACAGTAAGCGGTCTCATTTTTGATTTGAAAATGGAGAGAACCTAGAGGTTCTCTCCAACTAAGTTATTTCTGTCTGAATTCTAGTTCCTGTAAGTTCTAAAATTCAGTCTTCTTTAATTTTCTTTTCGTTTTGTCGCAAGGACAGCAGCAGATAAGGCGAGACTGATGCTAGCTAGGAAGATAGCTGTATCAGATTGGCTTTCTCCTGTTTCTGGCAATCTCTTCTTATCTTCTGTTGAAACTGAAGTTTTAGATTCTAAAAGTTTACCTTGGCCTAATTGACTAATCTGATACTCAGGTTTTTCAATAGTTGGTGCTACTTGATCGCCTACTGTAGCCAATAGTCCTGTGTAGGCTGGCTTTTCGTTTACCAAAGCTTCTACTGCATTGACTCCACCTTTGTATTCTGGAACTTCATTGACAGCTGCTTCTACTGCATTAGCGCCACCTTTATATTCAGGTAATTCATGAACCAAGGCCTCTACTGCATTCGCTCCACCTTTGTATTCTGGAACTTCATTGACAGCTGCTTCTACCGCATTGGCTCCACCTTTGTATTCTGGAACTTCATTAACAACTGCTTCTTCACCTGCTGTTCCAAGTGGTCCTTTATACTCAGGTACATCAAGAATTGGTGCTGCTTCTTCACCTGCTGTTCCAAGCGGACCTTTATACTCAGGCACTTCAAGAATTGGTGCTGCCTCTTCACCTTTACTACTTGTAGGAGCATCTGGTTTCACAGTCTGATCTTGTAGTTGGTTGAGATATTCTGCAAAGTAGGCAACCATTCTTTCAGTCAAGAGATGGTTATCCATAGCATATTTCATGCTAGCTACTACACTTGCTACTTCCTCTTGATTCTCTTTGCTGGTTAATTTTTGAGCTTTTGATAAAGCTGTTTCATAACCTGACAAATCAAGAGTTGTTTCTGCAACCTGTGGACGACTAAATATCAACTCAGCAGCGGCTTGATATCTATCACCACCGTCTCCATAAGTCTTAGTACCTGTCAAAACGATTTTCTTAGCCTTGATTGTCTTACCAAAGTCAATGTCTTTTGGTTTATTGTTATCTGGCCAATCAGTTGCAGTGAAAGTATGTTCTTTACCAGACTCATCTGTCACAACCAGTTTCACATCACGCAAGTTACCATTTGATCCTGATCCACGTGGCACATAACGGAATCCAGTGATTTCTGTCGCCTCTTTCAAAACCATAGTTGCAGGTTTACCAACATCTCCACCATTCCAAGACGTATGCCATAGACTTGACAAGTTACCATCAAAGGCGTTGGCTAAATCTTCTCCCGCTTGAGCTGGAGCATTCAGACTTTCAAAGTCTTCTGCTACCAAGGCTGTTTTCTTTTGTACCAAGGCATTCTTAAGAGCATCAATCTTAGCAATTTCAGCACGCGCTTCTTCTACACTAATGTCATCATCTGCTTGGCTGAGGTTAAAGACAGCTTCCTTCAAGGCATCCATAGATTCCTTGGTATAGTTGGTCATGGCAACCGTTGGTAAGTAGTTCTTCAGAGCATTTTCTGTCAACATCTTACCTGTTAGAGTGACTTCCTCGATTTGAAGTTTATCCATGATGAAGTCGTTGTAACCACGGAAGTTCGCATTTCCACCAGAATCTCCACGAGTATTGCTTGCGTTACCAGTTGAGTAGATACCAACCCAAGTATCGCCTGTTTCTGCACCTGTTACGAGGAAGGTTACCTTCTTAGCTTTCTTAGAATCTGTCCAAGTATTTGGCAATTCATGCATTTCCAAATTGCTTGCTTGATTACCTCGACGTCCTGATTGGAATTCTCCCTTACCGACTACAAAGGCGTAGGTATTGTCAGATCCTGCTTCGTATTCAAAGGTGACACGATAAGTCTTACCAGCTTCAAAACGGAAGTTTTGAGGGATTGTTTGGTAAACCAAGTTACGACGACTCACTAGTCCATTTGTCTTCAATGACCAATTTCCTTCGATGACATCATCGACTTTCTTACCATTCCAATCACGTTGTGTATATGGATCATGTTTTTCAGATAAGTGAGTACGATTATCCTCAACTCCTTCGATACCACCAATTACAAATGGGAAAATACCTTGAGCGACATTTTCAAAGTCTTGTTTAAATGTTCCTTTAGCTGTATCATGATTATCTCCGTACATACTTGAATTGTTTTCAAAGGTACGAATTTCATCAAAGTAAGTTGCTTCATCACCAGCTTCACGACTCAAAGTAAGAGTGACATTTGATACATCTGAACCCGTTGTAAAGAAGGCATACATGTTTTGGAAGTAACTTGTATCGTCAACTGTAGCATTGTCACTACGAGTATTATGGGCATAGGCCTTGACATAGTTAAGAGCTAGTGACTTATTGGTATAGCTAGTCACTTCTTTTTCACCAGTATTTACTGTGATACTCGCCTTAGCATTACTACGATTATCAACACCGACATAAACGGCATACTTAGTATTTGGTTTCAAGCCAGTCAGTTTCTGAGTAAGGCTGACTGTGCTCTTATTGCCTTGGATACGAAGCATTTCATTTGCGCCTTGAGATTTGACAATTTCTGCCTTAGAAGCATCACCAGAAATGGTCCAGTGTTTCAAAGTTCCACTGTTAAATCCTTGGTCATAGATGTGCATGCCTTCGCTCCATGACATTTCAGGATTGGTTTGTTTTGAACGGTAGAGAACGTATGGTTGATTTGCAGTAAGATCAAGGGTAATCTTACCATCTTTCACAGCTACTTCCTGTTCTTCAGTCTTACCTTGGTCAGTTAGTTTATAAAGGTAAACCTTACTATTCGCCCAGTCGCTAGGAAGCGTCCAAGTTGTTGCACCAGCTTGCGTATTGAAGTAGTACATTTTTTCCTTATCAGTAGGAAGTTTCTTACCATTCGCATCCCAGTTCCAAGGAGTCAAGTAAGCTGAACCATCTTGGATGACACGTCCGTTGAGAGTTACTGTACGTTCACGGTATTGCGGGCTATTGACATCGTTTGACTTACGAGTCACAACTACTTTATTGTTGTCAGCATCTACCAATTCCACTCGCATTTCTGGAGTCCATTTATAGGTGCTACCGTTATCAGACATGGTAACAGGTGTACCATTTTCCCACTTGCTTACAGTGAAGTGTTGGAAGTACTTGGTCATGACATCATGAGCAAACAAGTTAGTTACATAGCCATTGTAGTCACTTCGTCCTTGCCAGCCTTCAAAGTCTTTCATGCTGTAACCACCTAGAAGTGGATAGTTGGCTGCACCACCGTAACTTCTGTAATCCCCAACCCAAGAATCTTTTTGGTGGTTGCGGATAAAGCGCGTGATGGCACTGTTGATACCTTTATTAGTGTATCCACCATAGGTCAAGTCAGCTGCCCAGTGTTGGAAGGTAGAATCGTATTCACCACCATGGCCCCACTCGATTGCAAAGCGCCAGCCTTGTTTGTTAATTTCTTTAGCAAGAACGTGGGTAGCCCAGGCACCATTATCACCTGATTGGCCATTGCCCCAAACGTCCACATAGATAAAGTCGAGACCTTCACCAAGTTTTTTCTTCAATTCTTCCCAGCGATCTAAGCGACCATGCGCCAAGTCATAAGCAGCATCAATGTTGATACCTTGGTCTAGCCAGTTCCAACCATAGCTGTAGCTTCCATCTGGATTCTTACGAAGAATCTTTTCGTTAAAGTATTTAGACTCAGGATAAGTTTCAGAAGCGTTGACGTGGATACCTAGATGAGCTCCATATTTCTTCGCTTTCTCAATCAAAGCCTTGAAGTCTTCGACACCACCAATACGTTTACCAATATCAGCATAGTTCAAATGGCCTGAGTCATGACCTTCACTACCATAACCTTTGAGGAGAACACCTTGTCCAAGACCATCTGTATGGAGATTGATCTTCTTGATACCATCCAAGGTCATAAGGAATGGATTTTGTGCTTGAGAACCAAAGTTCATCGCGATACGGTAAGCTGTGATATCCTTGACTTTTTCCCAGCCTTGAGGGTTGTTCATGATACTACGATAAGCAATGGCACCATCTTGCCAGTCCACTTTTTTATCCGCATTAGCATCTTCAGTAATCACAACCTTAGCACTTGGAAGTTCTTTAGTGTACTCTGGGAAGACAATACCCTTATAAGCTTTTTCCCATTGCCACTCAGAACTATGAATTCCGACATAGTTGGCATTTCCAACGGTTTCTTTATAAGCCGTCAAACGGGTCCAGTCATTAGAGCCACCACCGTAACTGTTTTGAGAATTACTCCAAACACCTGCAGCAAGCTTATCTGTAGAAACAAATCCATACATGTAACCCTTAGCCAAATCCTTCATTGGATTGGTTACTTCAATATGATCATCCCCGCTGACATGCGTATTGTTTGACATAGTTGCCCCATCAAACTTAGCACCAGCTTGCTCACTAGAAACAGATACTAAAGCATTCCCGAGGAAACTAATAGTAGAGAGTAATTTTCTTTCATCGTCAATCTTTTGACCTGGAGTGACTTGATTGTGGTTGACAATTTTAGTTACATCAAAATGTAATTGATTGTCCACAACTTGCAGACGAACTGTCATATCCGCATTGATAAGATTAGCCTCATCACGGAGTTTCATTTCATATTCTGCAGTTGTTTCATTAATTTTCTTATAAGTAACCTCAGGGGTGATTCTGTGGTTATTGATAAATACTTGGTTGAACTGTTGAACCTGTCCTGGTAAAGTATGGCCATTTAGCGTATATTCCTTGACACGTGGAAAGGCTTGGTCAATCACTGCTTTTAGGACTTTAGACTGGATAGTATCATAAGTCACTTTACTATCATCTACCACCGCACCAGTTTCTTTTTCAGCAGTAGCTTCAGTATTTTGAACTCCATCCTGATTGTCAGTCTTAATATTTACAACTGTCTTTTCTGTACCATATGTACCAGCTTTAAGTAGGATTTTCTTTTCATTTTTAAGATTTTCATTAACAGCAGCTGGCAAAGTAACCGTATCAAAAAGTTTTACATCATTATTTGTTGCATTCAGCTGACCATCTGATTTTAAGCTAATAGTCAGATGATTCACTGAGCCATTTACTGGAGCTGCAACACGACCACCCTGATACCATGTGCTATTACCTGGTGTCTTATATTCCCAGAACCAACCTTCTTTGTCATATCCAACAAAGACATTATTATTTGTATCTTTAAATTTCAAGAAAACACCAAAACGTGATTTGCCTGTTTCAGATTCTTCTTTGAAAGTGAGATCTACATTCGCATTACCATTTGCATCCACAGTCAATCCTTGTTTTTCAAACAAGGCTGGTTTGCTGGCATTGTCATTTTGATCTGTTGAAGATAACTTATTGTAACGAACACCATTTTCTTCACGAATAGCAACAGTCCCTTGCTGTTCTTTTCTTGCTACAGTTTGCCATTCAGGAGTGACTTCCTTTGGTGTCTCTGGCTTAGCTGTCGCTGGTTTTTCTTCTTTCGGCTTATCTTCTTTTGGCTTTTCTTCAACTGGTTTTTCAGTTTCCTCTAAATTCGCTGGTTTTGAACTAGAAATCCCCTTAATATGATCTTGAATCCATTTTAATTGAGCTGGAGAGAAAAGGATCCCTCCACTACGGACACCGACCACACCATTTTGATGAACGCCAATCAATTTACCATCCGTGTCAAAGATACCGCCACCGCTAGCACCTGGTTGTCCACCTTGATAACCAACTCCTTGAACACCTTCACCATAAGATTCAGCAAAATCCACAGCACTGTTAATAACTGGTGCCAACTTACCAGCAGGATAGCCAAACATATTGACTTTATCCCCAACTTTCTTAACAACTGGCTTTTCAGTAACTTCTACAGGAGCATTTTCAAGAACTGTACGCAATCTTACAAGAGCCAAATCGTTCTTATAACCCTTTAGATAGCCATCCCGATCCCAGTGAATCACATCTTTTTTACTAAATTTTACATCATCTAAACCAGGGTAGGATATACTAAAAATATCGCCATCCCCTTTATCATTATCCACAACCTTACGAATATTTCCATCTTGTTGATCCTTGATAAAGTTGTGAGAAACAGTCAAAACAAGATCCTTACCAATGACAATACCACTACCTTCTCCTGATGGAGTCTTAATCTTAACAGTAGCGCCATAGTTCAATTCTCCATTTTTTGTTTTGGCAACATCTTCAGGAACTAGACTACCAGTATCTTGTGCTAATTGATCTTTATTTACCTCTTTACCATTATCAGTAGCTTTTTCAACTTTGCCTTCCAATTCTTTCGGCAACTTGTCAGTAGTTTCTTTGTTTTCCTTTTCAAGAGCTAGTAACTCTTCTTCAGTTTTTGGTCCATCCGTTGTTTCAGCAGAACCTGGATTTGCTGCTGCAGCTTCTTTATCGAACTCCCGTCCATTATCGCTCGCTTTTTTATCCAAATCAGCCAGTTCACTTGGCAAATTATCTGTTGAGCCAACTGTTGGTGTGTTAGCCATTACTGGAGCAGTAGCAAAAAAACTAGCCCCAATCATAACTGAAGCAGCACCTAGTGCAAATTTACGAATGCTGTATGTACATCGTTTTTCAAAAAATCGTTTATCCATTAACTCCTGATTCCTTTCACCAATCTTCGTAAGCGTTTACATTTCTTATTCGAAAAATACTCCTTTCTATCTGAAAAGTGCAATGCTTAACGTTTATAAAAATAATTACACTTTTAATATAACAATTTTTAATAGATAAAGCAATAGAAAAGCTAGGAAAATTGCTAATTTTTTTCTTCATTCTGACAAAACCATACTCTGAAATTAAGGGGAAAATTGTAACATAATAAAAAGGATTTAGCATTCCTATCGAATGCCAAACCCTTTATCAATCAGTTTCTATAGATGTTTAAAATCTACTTCACATGTTTTGCGAGTTCTTCTTGAGCTTTTTTATTAGACTCTTCTTTTTCTTTCATCCATTTTTCTTGGGCTTTTTGGTATTCTTCTGTTGTTACTGGTTTATCTTGTACATCAAGGTATTTATACAAGTGAGCTTCACTTGTTCCTTTGTTTCCAGAATAAGCAAATGGAAGTGTGAATGGTACCATCTTAGACAACATTGGACGACCAGTTTTAGAAGTTGTTGGGATTAGCAAGGCACTGTCGGTCAACCAAGCTTGGGCAGCAACATATTTTTCATAACGTTTTGAAATGTCATTCACTTCTTCACCAGCTTCCACAACCATTTTTTCGTAGTCTTCCAAACCAACTTGCTTAGCCGCAGCGTTGTTTGTTCCAGAGTCAAATCCTAGGTAAGTCTTTGTACTTTCCCCTACAGATGGTTTGAGAATATCAAGGTAGGTAGATGGGTCAATGTAGTCTGGTCCCCATCCAACGTTATCTGAGACATCCCAATCTTGTCCAGCAGCCGTTTCAGCAAAGTAGGTAACATTGAGAACTTCATCTTTTTGAAGTTGTTGGATATCAATGACGACATTGTCAGTTCCTAATGTTTCTTCAAGTGATTGTTTAAAAGATTGGACACGTTGAACTTTTGTTGTATTGGTTTGGTCAACTGGCATATCCAAGTGGATTGGGAATTGAACGCCTTCTGCTTGGAGAGCTGTCTTAGCTTTAGCAAACTCTGCTTTCGCTTTTTCAGGATTATATAGTCCATCTTGGGCATCAGCAAGGTTCACATCCTTCCATTCATCCCCATAAGTCACCAATTTGTCTTTGACCATTTCGCCAAAGTTCTTTCCATCTGCCTGTACAAATGTAGGAGGAACAAACAAGTTACGAAGCAGTTTAGTTGCCCCATTCGCACCATTCACTTGAGAAGCATAGGCTTTTCTATCAAAACCAAAGGCAAGAGCTTGACGGAAATCTTTGTTTAGAAGAGCTTTCTTGGTTGAAGTCTTTTGTTCATCTGTCGTCTTAGAAGTGTACTTATAAGACTGGCGATCAATATTAGTACCTACTAAATAAGTAGTAGAATCTTGTGGTGTATAAACGATGTTGTCTTTAAACTCTTTTTCAAGTTCAGGATAACTTGCGCTTGTCGGGAAGAGACGAGCCATTGTAAAGCTTCCATCTTTGAAGTTTTCTGCAAGTTTTCCTGTATCTTGACCATCCCAGAATGAAAGTTTTACCTTATCAATGTGAACATTGTCCTTATCCCAGTAGTTTGGATTCTTTTCAAATTCTACTGAAGATTTAGCGACCAATGATTTCAACAAGAAAGGTCCGTTATAAAGGATACTGCTTGGATCTGTTGCTTTCCCAAAATCATCTCCCTTAGAGTTTAAAAACTCTTCATTAACTGGTGCTAAGACACCCATTGTTGTTTTAGAATTCCAAAAACTTTCAGGTTTGTTCAAAGTGTATTGAACTGTTTGATCGTCAATCGCTTTAATCCCAACTTGAGAGAAATCTTTAGTTTCCCCTTTAGCGTATGCATCCAAACCTTTAATTGAATCCTGTACCAAGTAAAGGGCTTCTGATTTCTTATCTGTCGCATACTTAAGTCCTGTTACAAAGTCTTGAGCTTTCACAGACGCATACTCTTCTCCTTCAGATGTGTACCACTTGGCATCTTTACGGATTGTATAAGTGTAAGTCAAGCCGTCCTTAGATACAGACCAATCCTCAGCCATAGATGGCACAAAGTTACCATAGCGGTCATTTTCAAGCAATCCATCAATCACATTACTAGTAATGTCAGTAGTTGCTGCCTTACCAGTTGTCAAGTAGTTCAGGTTATCTGGATCTGTTTCGTAAACATAAGAAAAAGTTTTCTCACCTTTTGCACTAGACCCTGAGCCAGAACAAGCAGCTAAGACACCTGCTGCTAATAAAGTGACTCCCGCAAGAGCCAATACTTTCCTTGTTTTCATAGTATTCTCCTTTGTTTTTCTATCCATTATAGACCCTTTGCAATCTATTGTCAATATATTTTTCTGAATTTTCATGTTTAGTTGTTATTTTCTGACAACTATCGAATCTTATTTCATTTTTTTATCTATTTTTAACTATAAGAAAAGAGGGAATCCAGTAACTCCCTCATCTATCTATTTGTGTAATTTTTAGATTCATTAATTTAAAGCTTGTAATGCAGAAAGAAGATAAGAACCTTCACGAATTTTTTGACCTACGGACTTAGCATTTTTGATCAAATCCTGATACTCTTCTTGAGACAAATTGTCCAATACTTCTTCTAAATCAAGTAAACTCTCAACACTAATTCCACACTCTTTTTCTAAGACGAAATTAGCTAAAGCAGATTGCCCCCAGACAATAATAGGAAAACCAGAAGCCAAATAAAGTGAAGCCTTGTGGGAATTATTGTATTTCAAATACTCACCAAATACTCCGCTACAAGTTTTAGAACTATCACCATCCCAAACCAAACCAAAGCTTCCTTCTAATGCTGATGGTAGTTCATCTGGAAGAAATGAACCAAAATAGGTTGCATTTGATAGCTTTCTAGACTCATCAAAACCAACACCATAGAGGTTATATGCCGGTCTTGCAGGCAACTCATATAAGTAACCTGCTTTTTCTTGGGCTAAATTTCCAGCTACAATAATAGCCCCTTCCTTAGATAAATCTTCTTTATCCTGATAATTCGGGATCAGATAGTCAAAAATGCCTAAACTAACTATTTTTTTCTCAGAAATCCCCTTATCAACAAGCACTGATTTCATAACTGGATTATGAGCAATAAGACCATCAGCTTGTTTCAAAAGACTAGACTCTTGAAGATGAACACGAATCTTATGCTTCAAGGGTACTGTATCCAAATTAGCATAGCGCAAAACTTCTAAATCATGGATAATAAAGTGAACCTTCACTCCTTTACGTTGGATTCTTTTGACTAAATGAGTCGTAAAGAAACTATGATGAAGCATAGGAAATTGAATCAGTAGCTGATCCCCTTCCTTCAACTTAGATATAGCCTTGGATAGGGCTTTAGCCTTGTGTCGTTGAGCCTTAATAGTCCCCATTTGATACCAATCATCTACCATCAATAATAAAGGACTATAGCCCTCACGAACTACTATTTCTTCAACATCGTTTCGAGCCTTATTTCCCGCATTTCGTGCACCAGAATCCTTCAAAAATTCTTCTTTTAAATAATATTTCATCGATCAATTTCATCGATCAATTTTATTCTTCATTATCTTATTTAAACTCTTTCTCCACAACCTCAAGAGCACGTTCAATGACTACATGCATGTCGTAGTATTTATAATCGGCCAAACGTCCGCAGAAAATTACTTTATCATTTTGTGCTGCTTCTTCTTGATATTTAGCAAACATGGCATTGTTTCTCTCATCATTGATCGGATAATAAGGCTCATCTCCACGTTTCCAATCAGCTGGGTATTCACGAGTAATAACCGTTTTATCTTGTGTTCCGTACTCAAAATGTTTATGCTCAATAATACGAGTATAAGGAATTTCTCGCTCTGTGTAGTTAACAACTGCATTTCCTTGATAGTTCTCCTCATCAAGAACTTCATGCTCAAAACGAAGACTACGGTATTCTAACTCCCCGTGTTTGTAGTCAAAGTATTGATCAATCATTCCAGTAAAGACAACTTTATTAGCTGATTTTTCCAGCTCTTCACGATTTGCAAAGAAATCAACCCCAAGCTCTACTTCTACATCGCCCAACATGTTTTCAATGATGACGTTATAGCCACCGATTGGAATACCTTGGTAACGGTCATTGAAGTAGTTATTATCAAATGTTAGACGAACTGGTAGACGTTTAATGATAAACGGTGGAAGGTCAGTCGTAGAACGTCCCCATTGCTTTTCAGTATATCCTTTAATCAACTTTTCATAAATATCTGGACCAATCAACTTGATAGCCTGTTCTTCCAAGTTTTTAGGTTCAACGTCCTTCATATAAGCCGTTTGCTCAGCAATCTTATCTTTAACTTCTTGAGGAGTTTTTGTCCCCCACATAGCATAGAAAGTATTCATATTGAAAGGTAGGTTATAAAGACTACCCTTGTAATTAGCTACAGGCGAATTGATATAGTTGTTAAATTCAGCAAATTGATTAACATAATCCCAGACTTTCTTGTTAGAAGTATGAAAGATATGTGCACCATACTTATGAACATTAACACCTTCTACATTCTCACAGTAGATATTCCCACCAATGTGGTCACGTTTATCAATAACTTTTACTTTTTTTCCACGCTTGGTTGCTTCGTAAGCAAAAATTGCTCCAGACAAACCAGCACCAACGATTAGATAATCGTACATAGTTAACTCCATTATTTCTTAATAATTTGTTTTAGTTCTTTTACATCTACCACTTTCAAAGATAGAATTGTAAAAAGATAAATGATTCCACCAAGCACTGCAAAGACTAGAACATTCAGAGTTGGTGAAAAATGTATAACTGTTTTTGAACCTAGCAGTATACCGTACATGATAGCTGATGCTAGAACAATTTTTGTCATAGATCCGATAATAGGAACTTCTTTTAGGTATCTGCTAGTAAAGTATAATTGTATCGCCCATACTAACGCCTCTGTCAATACAGAAACAATGGCTGCTCCGATATATCCAAGTTTTGGAAGGAATAGTAAATTCAAACCTACACTGATAATGGCAGGAGCTGTTGTTGAAATCATGAATTCTTTATTTTGATTGTGAGGTATCAGCATCTGAATTCCCATGATATTGGTCCAACCGATAAAGAACATACGGAAGATCATAATGGCGATTGCATAACGTGCATCCTGAAAATCTTGACCAAGGAAAAACTGAACAAAATCGTCATTGACAATCAAGATTCCTGCCATCATTGGGAAAATCACTAAATTATAAACGAGGAAGGACATTTCATGCATCTTATTGACTGCCTTATAATCACCTGTCACTAACAAATGAGCGACGCGTGGTAACATAACGCTTCCCAAGGAAGTTACCAAGGTCAGAAGTATATTTACCAACTTTAGAGCCTGATCATAAATCCCTACATCTTTTGTAGAAGCTAATGCTCCGAGCATGGTACGATCAAGCGTAACATACAAGGAAATTGCTACTTGCGGAAGGAACAATAATATGACAGGCTTCACATGATGCCTAGCATATTCTATGTCAAAATGCAGTTTACCGATAAGCTCCTGAGCAGGTAACCACATACTTAGTTGCCCCAAAAGTTCAAATATGGTTAGCAAAAAAACATAGAGATATAGGTCATTTGCAGATTTAACAAAGAGGAAGATTGAAATGACTCCAACGATCTTGACCGTGATATTTCGAACAGTAATCTTTCGAAAATCTTCCAACCCTTGAAAGAGCCAGGAAATGTCTAAACCTTTTGAAACTAAACTCAAGCCTAGAATGTAGGCTACTGGATTTTTCATAACAGGAAGAGTCAGACAAAGAAGAGCATACATGGACATAGAAATAACTGTTGCACCTAATTGCAGAGAGTAGATCCCCCAAAAGTTTTTTTCAATTTCCTTGCGATGTCCTGAAATGACCTTGGTCCCATAGTTAGCAACTCCTAGCGTCGCTAAGAGGATGAAGTAGGTGACAATGGAATTAAAGTATCCGTACGTCCCTAAATCATCCGAAGAAAAGACCCGTGTTACATAGGGAGTCGTAATAATCGGGAGTAAAATCACCAACAGTTGGTAAGATAGATTGTAGGCGTAGTTTTTTAGTACTTTCATCTCAACCTGCCCTATTATAATCAATCAGTGACATTGAAAATCGTGAACGAACATACTTATAATGGGCAATTCTTCTAAACGCTTCTTTCATATTTCCTCTTTCCTACAATTTTTTGACACTTGTTGCAAATTAAATTGGATCTATGTATCATACTATCGTAGCAACAAATACAATTCAGGGCTAAGCATAAAAATAAGGTATTTTAGTTTTAGTTTCAATGATAACTTACTATTCTTTAATAAGTCACTCATTTCGACTCTCAACAACACTTTATCTTTTGAAAAATCTTTTAAGCCTGAGTCAGCTTTTGCACCAATTACTACAAAGCCACCTAATAATTTTTTAGCTTGCAAAGCTTGCTTTAATTCTGGGCTCTGAATGTACTCTCTTTTAATAACTTCCTCATTTTTTGCAACAGCTTTAAAGAAATCATATCTTTTTTCAGTAAATGTTGAACGAACTATACTCCCTTCCCTACGATAGTAATTGTAGGTTTCAAGTGGACTGATCACGATTCTTTCAGCTAAGGCAAGATGTTCTGCTACAACATAAAAATCCTCATAGATTTTCCCGACTGGAAATGGAACGCGCTCCAAGATGCATTTCCGATAAAGTTTTGCACAGGCAGAAACCGTTGCAACTTTGTCATCCAACATTAGTTGTAGAGCCTTTTCTTTTGTAATCACACTCAAGCTTTCATAATCTGACTTCTTAAGATGATGGGAACTATAATCATTATATTTTGAAGTAGCTTTAACCTTTGTTGAAATCAAGTCTGCTTGATGTGTTTCCTGAATTTTCACGATTAACTCTAGAGTATATTCTTCAAGATAATCATCTGGATCTAAAAAGAAAATCCAGTCTGAGCTCGCTTTAGATACTCCAAAGTTACGCGCATCAGATAACCCACCATTTTCTTTGTGGAAAACATGGATATTTTCATATTGCTTTGCATAATCTTCGCATAATAGAGGAGAACCATCTGTAGAACCATCATTTACAAGGATTATCTCAAAGTTTTGATAGGTCTGTTTAATTAAGCTTTCTATCGCATAATGCAGATAGTCTGCAACATTATAAACCGGAACAACGATGCTGATAAACATCCTAAATGCCTCTCTCTTTTTCTTTCTTTTCAGAGTATTTCTTCAAAATCGGATTAAAAATTATCCCCAAAGCAAAGTTAGTCCTATAATTTAAGTAAGACAATCTGTCAAATTTTTTCGTAGGAATATAGTCATATGAACTTTTCTCAATTTTGCTATATAGTTCCTTCAAGAGTGTTTCGGAATCGTTAACCATCCAAGACAAGTCAACCTGCAAACTGATGAGATAAACTAAGGTTTCAGAAACTACTCGGTTTAAAACGGGTTCACTTTCAATTTTTGTAAAATAATCTAGAACTGAATTTGTAACAGTCAAATGATAACCGACATTCCGCTTCATACTCTCGATATTCATACTTTGCTCTGGTCTACCTATGTAGTATTGATAAATATCATAATTCCAATAACTGAAACTATGAACATACTCCAAAGGAAAGAGTGTGTATTGAATATCAACATAAAATGTTTTTTCACTTAAACGAATTTTGTTTTCCGACAAGATTGATGTCTTATAAGTAACCGAGTGCATCGGGATGCGAACGTCCGGAATTCCCTTGTGTTTTTTGCCAATTTCATACTTATCTACGAAGTCATTTCGTACCGTAGTATTGTTATAGACATGTTGCTCTGTAAAATCTGTAATCACCATATCTACATCAACAGTTTCAAGAGTATCTAAAAACTTTTCAAATTCTGATGGAATAACCCAGTCATCCCCATCAATCACTTTAAAAAATTTCCCCTTTGCTTCTTGAATACCGCGATTGATTGTCGAACCATGACCGCCGTTTTCTTTTGTAATGACACGGCCATCTAGCAACGAATCTTTGGCTAGTATCTTTTCTGCTACTAAAGCCGTATCGTCTGTACTTCCATCATTGACAACCAGTACTTCAAATTTATTTTTATAATCCGGGTGTACTTGTTGAAAAGACTCCAGCCCTTTTGAAATGTAGTCCTGAATATTATAACTGGGCATTACAATTGTTAACAAACAATCCTTCATCCTATCTCCTAAATCGTCTCAATTAGTTCAAGCCACTGCTTGAGAATTTTATCTTTATTAAATTTATCCAAATTGTCTTTTGCATGTTCTGAGAAAGACTGTCTCAAAACTTCATCTTCCATCAGTTCAAGCAATTTTTCGCTCAACTTGTCCGTATTATAACACTCAACCAGATAGCCATTAACTCCATCTTCGATAATTTCATTAGGTCCTGTCGGACAACTGAAGCTAACTATAGGAAGATTGTATTGTTGAGCTTCTAACAATACCAAGGGTAAACCTTCGTAACGAGAAGTCATGACATAAATCCCTTTATCTCCATAAATCAAATCCTGATTTTTTTCAAGTCCTTTTATGACTAACTTTTCCTGTAAACCATTTTCGTTGATTAAATCTCTGATTTTGTCTACTTCATCTTGATCGCCGGAACCGTAGATTTCCCAAATCCAGTCAGACCTTTTAGCTAACACTTTTTTCGCGACTTGAACAAGATAATCATATCCTTTTTGATAATCGAAGCGACCTACTGTTACAATTTTCGCTGACTCATCGTTATAAGCTACATTGGAAATACCATCATCTTTCCAATTATAGATGTAATCAATTTTTTCCTCAGAAATACCATATTTTTTTATGTAATTTCTACAATCTTCTTGTGTGAGAGTAATAATCTTGTCTGCAAATTTAGCACCAACATATCTCTGGACTTTTTGAGAAAATTCTCTATTATCCGTAATTGAATTAGTATGATCACACAAAACTACTTTAGTTTGAGTCCCTATTCCTGCAAAAGATAAAAATACATTAGCGGATATCCCTATCCCAAAGGCTACCTCTATCTCATTATCTCTAAAATATTTTTTTAACATTTTTGAGATTTTTAAAATATTCTTAGACAAGCGTACTCTATGGTCAAAAAAGTTGGAGTATTTTACCTGAGAATTGATTTTAAAGAATAAGTCCGATTGCTTTGTTGTAATCCCAATCAAATGAACTTCATACTTTTTTGTAAGTTCGTTTGCTAACGATATAGCAACTCGCTCACCGCCACCAGAGTCATCCAAAATCCATTTCACTAAAGCGATTTTTTTCATGTTTCAACTACTCCCATTCTTCATTATCACCAAGAGATATTATCTTATAGTGATGTTGGTTTCGCTTATCTTCTGGAGGTAACTGCATATAATTCTCTCCATAAATTGCTACTAAATATTCTTTATACTTACGAGGACAACTCAGATCAATCTCTTCAAACTTTAATGATACTGGATCTCCAAAATAATCTGAAGGTACGATTTCTCTAAGTTTATATGCTCCTGTATAATTTCCTGCAAAAGCTTCCTTAAACGAATATTTTTTTAACGTTTGTAAATATTTTTTCTGTGCCCAGTTAAAAGAAATAATCTTTTCAATATTAACAACGTTCGCAAAAGCAATAATTATCTTCTCAATTAATGGTCGATTTTCTTTTTTCTGATTCACCAAACTATTGAATTGCGAGAGTTGAACCATCATCCTAGCGTACAAGTACCTAAAAGAATGAATTTTTTTCTTTAAAACATTAGATGGCATACCATCCAACGGAAAAATGTCTATCCACAAACTTTCTACCAATTCTTCTTTACTATAATTCATGATAATTTTTGTAGAATCATCTCGGATCACAGAGAAAGCTTTTTTGTAGTTTAATGTATCTTCGCTTAAAAACTTGTAGTTTTCTGGCAAAACATTTGAAGCTATTTTTTTAAATTTTTCATAATCTTCTCTTGGCATGCCAATATCGATGTCATCATCCCAAGGTATGAAACCTTTATGACGTACCGCTCCTAGCAAGGTTCCCCCTAGAGCATAGTAGGTTAGGTTATTTTCTTCGCAAATATTAATAAACTCTTTCAAAATAGATAAAATCTTATCTTGAATGATTTTGATATCCGACATACTTTCCTCCTAAGTAAAAGGCAAGTCTGAAAAGAACTGATAAATGTTCTTTAAAAGAAGATCCGTTTTACTATAATCGATAAAATCAAAAGGGAAATTCTTATTATAGAAAAAACCTGTGATAAACGATATACTAAGCAAGCTAAGCTCTAGGCCATAAACTAGGCTACGATTCGATAAGATTTTCAACTGCGCTCGATATGTAAACAATATGAATGAAGAAATTACAATCATTGGCAAGAGTAAAAAAAGATTCCTATCATATATATTTCGAAACGGCACAGACCCCATTGATAATAATGTTAAATAATAAGTCATCTTGACAAAAGATATTTTCCAATCATCAATCTCTTTAATAGTTCTACTCAAAACAAAATATTGAATTAAAAATAAAATCATTAGAACCACACCAATATATAACCTCACTGTTAGAGTAGTATTAAAGAGCTCTGCATACGATGCGTTATCAGAGTAAATATCAATTTTTCTAATAAAAGATTGAAAGAAACTAATACCCGTCCATTCTGCAAATATTGGTGTTAATTTTATTATGATTGGAAAACCCAATAAAACAAGTAAACTCTTTCCTAGCGTAATCTTTTTCAGGTAGAAAAAAATGAATCTCAGAGCAACAAAATAAACAACAGCCGAATGAATGCTTATTGGAACTATGTACCATAGCATCATCCAATTCTTTGTATAATTATATTTCGATTCCAAATACATAATTAACATTATCAGAGAAATTGCCATACAAAATCTCATGCCACTAGTGGTATATCTATAGTTATTTAACAAACAAACTGTAATTAGAATCAGAATATAGGTTAACTTAGAGTAGTTTTTATAGGACTTAAACAAATCAACAACAACATAACCAAAGCTAAAATATGTCACAAACGCTGAAATAAAACTAAGCAAACTATAATGATGAGTATTTCTGACAAAATACATCAATGAAGTAAATACCGGAACAGAACCATAATCATATCTACCAACTCTAAATCCTGATGCAAAAGCTTGAAACATTGAAATAATGTTATCAAAATTAGTTAGTACTTGTGTTGCTCTAAAATGAAACGCTCCATCATCTAATGGATGAGGGATATAACGCAAAGCTATTATAGAAATCGATAAACACGCAAGTACTAAATAAGTTACCGAAAACCTTCTGTCGTTTACTATTCCTACCATGCTTAAAAACAAAGATAAAACTGGGAAGACTAAAAAAATTAAAAAAGTAAGTAATAATAAAATCATGATCTAAAAACTCTGTCCATATTTTTTCCCGAAAAATTTTGCTTGTAAGAAGGATTTTCCTTTTTGAATCAAGTCAATTTTCTCCATATAGATAAACGGTATCTCTTTTACTCGCAAATCTTGTTTCGCAATCCAAACATTAAACAAGCGTTCGCTTACACGTCCAAACAATCTCGCATCAAAAGCCGAATAACCTGTAATATCCAACCGTTTATATAACTCATTAATAATTGGAAATAACCACTCACAATATGCAGCTACATTATCTTTTGACATAATAAACATGTTAAACATATAGCCACTACGTTGTTTCATCACTTTATCAAATGTATCAATATAATCAGGATTTAATTCACTAATGATTTGGCGAGTGACATCTAAATGACCTCCATCATGAGTATGTGCATAGTGAGAATAGAGAGTCTCAATATAGTATTTTCTTTTACAGGGAACAACAACATCATAGTCCAGCATCATTTTTTCGACCTCTGATTTAGATAAAATAATGCTATCCATATTGATTTCTTCACGATAAGCTTGACTCTTAGATGTGAAATAACGACGGTAATGTACCAATCCAAGATAGTCACATTCTAAGTTTTTCCATGCCCAATAAAGTCCAGTTAATTCACAATAATAGGGATTCAAACACGAAATGTTGTCCCCTTCATTGTCACATTGGTATCCTAATTTCTCTTTTCCTTCACTACCAACATGAATAGGTAAATAAAGTTCAGTATCATCTGGCATTGTAAATTTCTTGTGTGTTGCAACGATAATTTTATAATTTTTTGTCATTTTAAAATCCAGTTAAACTTCCTACATTTATTGAAGGTAATTTGCATATATTGACATTCTATTTAATATTTCAATTAAAAAGATTATCAAACTAACAATTAATAAATACTGTTCCTAATTTTAAAAATGAAATCGAATACCAAAGTCATATTATTCGTACTCAATTTCACTTTCTAAATATCACATTCCATAATAGCAAAAACCCTATACTTAATGTGCCCCTTCTCTAGTTAAAACTTGTTTTATGGTTAAAAAGATAATTTTAATATCCAACCAAAATGACTGATTTTTAGGATAATACAATTCCATTTCACAGCGTTCAGGGTAGAACACATCACTTCTACCTGAAACTTGCCATATACCAGTGATACCAGGACGAACAGATAATAAAATTCTACGTTCTTCCTCAGTATACTCGTCTAACTCATTATCAAGAATCGGCCTCGGTCCAATAAGACTCATATCACCTAGCAATAAATTTATAAATTGAGGAAGTTCATCAATACTAGTTTTTCTTATGAAATCACCAATATTTGTAAGCCTTGGATCCTCATCTGGAGGTAATTTATAGCTATTTTTTTTATATTTTTCATACAGTTCTTCATTAAGTTCCAAGATTTCCTCTGCATTTTCAACCATTGATCTAAATTTAATAATTTTAAATTTTTTCCCTCCAAGACCTGCTCTATATTGTGTAAAAAAGATACTTCCCTTATATCCTTTTATTTTGTAAATAATTAAAATAATTAGATAAGAAGGCAGTACTATAAATATAGTTCCAAGAAATCCAATAATAAAATCCATAATCCTTTTAAAACTAATATAGATAACGTTATTCCGTTTCACTTAAAATCCCCTCTCATGTAGTAAACTAAAACAGTTTAAATTCTATGAGATATTTTTATCCCTTTCTCTTCCATAACTACTTCCTTAGTCTATCCCTTATTTTTTACCGTAAGAACCATACTCACCGTAAGAACCATATTTCTCAGCTGAAGTATTGAATTTATTTAATACAACTCCCAAAAATGGCTTATTCGTTTGTTCCAATTGATCTTTAGCCTTGAGAACATCTTTTCTGTTAGCCTCTCCTGCCGCAGTAACTAAAACAGATGCATCACATTTTTGTGTGATAATAGCTGCGTCGATAACGATGCCAATAGGCGCTGTATCAACAATAATATAATCAAAATATTTGCGAAGTGTATCAATCATAGTACTGAAGTTTTCACTTTGCAATAAAGCAGTTGGGTTGGGTGAGATAGACCCAGCTTGAACTACAAATAGATTTTCAACATTGGTATCACATAGACCATGAGATAGGTCTGTTGTTCCAGATAAAAACTCTGTCAATCCGGTAATTTTTTCACGTGACTTGAAGACACCTGACATGACAGAATTCCGAATATCAGCATCTACTAACAAGGTCTTATAACCTGCACGCGCGAATGCCCAAGCAATATTTGTAGAAGTCGTTGACTTTCCTTCACCCGGTTTTACAGAAGTGATAGAAATCACTTGTAAATTATTTCCACTCAATTGTATATTCGTACGCAAGGCATTATAGTATTCTTCCGCTTTTTTGGCCAGATCTAATTTTTTCTGTGCTATTTCTAATGTCGGCATATCTCTCTCCTATTTCAATTTATCCAAATTTGGAACAACTCCCAACAATGCGATTTGCATAACATCTTCAATATCCTCTGGACGTTTCACTCGTGTGTCAACCAGTTCAACGATCAGAACAACGATAACCGTAAAGACTGTTCCTCCAAGTAGACCTATAATTGTATTTCTACGAATATTTGGAGAAGATGGTGCTATAGCGGGACGAGCTTCTTCAAGTGTTGTGACATCAGAAACGCGTGTGATACTGATAATCTTTTCAGCAGCTACTTCTCTCAAGGAGTTAGCAATACGACTAGCTTCCTCAGGGACTCTATCATTAACTGAAATAGATACGATACGGGTATCGACTGGTACGGTTACCTTGACTTTACTAGCCAAATCTTTTGGTGATAGATCTAATTTCAAATTAGATGTCACCTTTTCCAAAACATCTTGAGATAAAATAATTTCACGATAGTCTTTAACCAAGTATGATCCAGCTTGCAAGTCTTGGTTTGTCAAACCAGGTTTATCCCCCTGATTACGGTTGACTACATAAATCCGTGTAGTACTAGTGAACTCCGGTTTAACGATAAAAGCACTATAGGCAAAAGCTAAAGCTCCAGCTACAATTGCTACTAATGCAATTAGAATTTTTCTTTTCCAAAGAATTTTAAATAGGTGAAATACATCTATTTCCATAGTATTTTGTTCTTTCATATTTTCTCCTAAATTATTTGATCCATTATAATTTTCCTAGGGTTCTCTACAAATAGCTCTTCCGCCTTGCCCCTACCATACTTTTTAGAAATAATCTGATAAGCCTCCTCCATATAAGGGGGTCTACTATCTAGGTTATGCATATCACTTGCAATGACATGAACCAGGTCTCTCTCCAAAAAATATTGGGCTCTCTTTTTCATGAATTTATAGGTTTCACCAAAGAGCTTAGGTTTTAGAACATGAGAACTATTTACTTGCGTATAGCATCCCATATCAATCAGTTCCTGAACACGTTTTTCATTGTTTTCCAGAGCATCATAACGTTCAATATGAGCAATCACCGGGGTAATCCCCAACATCAAAATATTGCTTAATCCTTTATGAATATCGCGATAGGGTGTATTCATACTAAATTCAATCAAAGCATAACGACTGTTATTGAGAGTAGGAATGCGCTTGTTTTCTAATTTTTCTAGAACATCTAGAGTATAGTATATCTCTGCTCCGTAAGCAATGACCAAATCATCTGCCACTTCTTTAGCAATCTCACGAACCTTTAAAAAATTCGTCGCTATTTTTTCTTCTGGAGTCTCAAACATCCCTTTTCGACGATGGGAAGTCGAAACAATCATCCGAACCCCTTGATTATACGCTTCTCTTAAAAGGGCTTTGCTATCTTCTATAGACTTTGGCCCGTCATCTACATCAAAGACAATGTGAGAATGGATATCAATCATATCATCTTCCCTCCATCACATCTTGTATCGCACTTTTAGCAGCTGCTAAACTACTGTCATCGATTTCCATCATATAGAGGTTACTATCTGGCATAGCATAAGAAGGAAGTCCCATTCGACCTGTACCTTTGAGGTCTTGAGAGTTGACTTTATAACTGCCACCACTCTCCAATTGAGTATTAACCAAATCCATCATCGTTTCGATAGGCATATTTGTTTGAAGGGAATCTTGCAAACCTTGAAGAATATCACTATAATTTTTCAATGCTTCGGTAGAAGTTAATTTCTGTATGATTGCGACGATCACCTTTTGTTGATTACGACCACGGTCACGATCCCCATCAGCTAAAGAATAGCGCTCACGCACAAAACCAAGAGCTTGCTCCGAGTCAAGATGAACGTTCCCTACAGGATAGAACTTCCCATTTGTATGAGCGGTAAACTCTTGATCATTATAGACATCAACTCCACCAAGGAGGTCAATCAATTTCAAGAACGAAGTGAAGTTTAGACGAACATAGTAATTAATATCAACTCCATAAAGATTTTCCAAAGTATGAATAGAGGAGTCAACTCCATAAATACCTGCATGAGTCAACTTATCTTTTTGATTATTCCCGCCGTCAGCAATCGGAACATAAGAATCTCGAGGGGTTGTTGTCAATAGAATTTTTTTTGAATCTTGATTAACAGTCATCAAAATGTTGACATCTGAACGAGAAACTGAACTAATTGGTCCGTAAGTGTCAATACCACTCACATAGACATTGAAGGATTTGTTCTTAGAAACTTTAGGAGCAGCTACTTCTTTGGTGATATTTTTAGTGTAGATTTTCCTAATTTTTGATGCGTAATCAGGGTATTCAGATTCTATAATATTTTCAAAGACGCTATTTAAGACAATCGCTTTTGCTTCACCTGATACCAAGCTCTTATAAGCTGCAAGGTATGAGGTGCTTTGTTCAACCGTCAATTCTTTGCTCTGACTAGTTTTGATATCAGCTATCAATTTTTGAATATTATCATTATCAGTATCCGTAGGTCCTGTAACACTATCTAATTGCGTGACATTATGAACGTCACTATCTTTCAGAACAACAACACTCATTGAGTATTCTGAGTAATTCGACGTAGAATTGATATGACTAGTAAAGCCGACAAATTGTTGCAGTGCAAAAAAAGAAACTGAACTCATTAAAATAGCTAGTGTTAAAAAGAAAATTGTAAACTTTTCTGCTTTTCTATAAATGATCAAAAGCAGACTCGCTAAAGCGACCAAAATCACTACAGCTGCCGTCATAACATTCAGGTATCTAAACGCCAATATATTATGTCTAAAAATCAAGAACAGCAAAAAACCACCCAATAATACATAAATGGTTAATAAAGCTATATTAATGCTCCGCTTAACTTTACCCGAACGGGCTCTTTTTGAACGTTTATTCATAGTTTTCCCCTATATGTTGATTATCAGAATTATTATATCACAATCATGAAATAATTTCCATTTATTCCTTTTTTTATCAGCGTTTTCAATATATCTTCTAAATGTACTCCGAAGGAATAATTGTTTTTTTATAACCTGTAAAGTATCTATCGTTTCCTATTTTGACATTCTCGTTTCATAGACAGAGGAATACGAATCAAAAATATAACAAACAAGGTCCCTTACGGAACCTCGCTCATCATTATTTAACATGATTTTCTGCTTCTTTTTGGGCTTTTTCGATTGCTTTTTTGCTTTCTTGCTCCCATTTGATTTTAGCTTCTTCATACTGTTTGGTTGTTACAGTATCTTTTTGCAGCTTCATGTACTTGTAGTTATTGCCGTCACCCTTGATGCCGACTAGTGAATAACCTCTTGTAAATGGCGTTACTTTGGTTACAGATGCTGTTCCACCGCTCGACATAGCTGACATAATCAGAGAATTGTCAATCATCCAAGCCTGTGCTTCAGCATATTTTTCATAGCGTTTGGCTACATCTTTATTTTCACTATCTGCATCTTTGAGCATCTTGGTGTAGGTATCAAGCCCCAAGCTAGCAATCTTAGCTTTATCTTCTTGAGCATCTAAACCAAAAATCTTGAGGTAGAACCCATCCTCAGCATTGAAAGGATTGAGATAAGTTGACGGATCTTGGTAGTCACCTACCCAACCATCAAAGTTCAAATCATAGTCACGATCAGCTGGTGTCGGTGCCAAGAAAGCTACATTATTAAAATCATCTGTTGAAAGTTGCTGAACATCAATGACAATGTTATCAGCACCTAAAACTGACTCAAGTGTCTGCTTAACAGAGTTCATACCTGTCACAGCGTTTTTACTTGTCTGATCAACTGCCACATCCAAGTGAATTGGGAAAGTCACACCTTGACTTGCCAATTCTTTTTTAGCTTCTGCAAATTTTGCTTGGGCCTTTTCTTTGTTGAAATAGGCATCCTGAGCATCTGCCAAGTTAATACCTGACCATTCTGTGCCATAGTTGACCAATTTAGAAGCGACTACTTCTCCAAAGGTCTTGTCTCCCACTTGGACAAATGTTGGAGGCACTAGAGTGTTACGAAGGGTCTTGCTAGCTGCTTCTTCCCCATTTGACTGGGCAGAATAGGCTGTGCGGTCCAAGGCAAAGTTCACCGCTTGACGGAAGTTTTTGTTCAAGACAGCTGTCTCAGTTGATTTCTTCTGCTCATCTGTCGTTTTCGATGTATGGTTGTAAGCCTTACGGTTGACGTTGAAATTGAAGTACCAAGAAGTCTTGTCCTGCAAGCTATAAACGATATTATCCTTATATTTTTCTTTGGTCTTGGCGAAGTTAGAACTATTTGGATAAACCCCAGCGATTGAATAGGCTCCACTTTCAAAGTTACGGATAGTCAATTCTTGGTCTGAACCATCAAAATATGCCAATTTCACGTGTTCAATTGATACTTTGTCATGATCGTAGTAATGCGGATTTTTCACATACTCGATTGATGATTTTGATGTGAAATCTTTTAACAAATAAGGTCCGCTGTAGAGAATACTATCTGGAGATAAAGTCCCAAAATCTTTCCCTTTCGAGTTTAGAAACTCTTCATTTACTGGGAAAAGGATACTGTTGGTTGTTTTTGAATTCCAGTAAGGTTCTGGGCGTGCCAAAGTATACTCAACAGTCTGGTCGTCAATGGCCTTCACCCCAACCTTAGAAAAGTCAGAATCCGCTCCTGTAATATAATCATTCAAGCCCTTGATCGAGTTTTGAATCAAGTCAATGGCCTGTGATTTATTATCCACTGCATACTTAATCCCTGTCACAAAATCTTGTGCCTTGACTGGGGCGTACTCTTCACCATCAGCCGTGAACCATTTGGCATCTTTTCTCAATTTATAGGTATAAGTCAAACCGTCGCTTGAAACAGACCAGTCTTCCGCCAAAGATGGAACTAGGTTCCCGTGATTGTCATTTTCAAGCAAACCATCAACTAGGTTGGTAATGATGGCTGTATTATCAGCGTAGTAGTCTAATAGGTAGTTAAATGTAGTTGGATTTCCACTAAAGGTTGATGAGTAAGTTTTTGTATCTGAACCTGATTGTCCGCAAGCAGCTAAAAGCAAAGCAGCCGCAAAGGTCAGGCCTGCGCTAAGAACACGCTTTTTTGTATTCATCTTCTTTCTCCTTTATGTTAGTTTTTATAACATAAGTTTATTTTACCAAAATAGTGGGAATTTGTAAAGTTAATTGAATTTTGAGAATGAAAGTTTATAAACTTTAGTCATAAAAAAACAAAGGATTTCTGTCTTTCATACAGTCCTCCCTTATTTTTATACGATTTCATTTTTAAATTTTTCTTTAAAAAATATTTATAGTAATTCCACACAGAAAGCATCCCATGGAGCCAAGATTTGTTTTTCAAAAACTTCTTGAGCCACGGTGTTTTCAATCAAGACTGATTTAACATTTCCTTCTACTGTCAAGTCTTGGTCTTCATTGGACAAGTTGGCTACAACTAAGAAATGACGGTCGCCATCTTTACGAATATAGGCAAAGACCTTGTCAGCTGTATCAAGCAATTCAAAGTCAGCTCGAATCAGCCAGCTATTCTCCTTACGGATTTGAACCAGTTTCTGATAAGTATAGAAAATAGAATCTGGATTTGCCAGCGCTTCTTGAACGTTGATTGCTTGATAGTTTGGATTGACTGCCAACCACGGTTGACCTGTTGAGAAACCAGCGTTTTTGCTTTCATCCCATTGCATTGGAGTACGAGCATTGTCGCGACCAATGACACGGATGCTGTCCATGATTTCTTCCATCGGAACACCTTTTTCAAGAGCTTCACGCGCATAGTTGAGGGATTCAATATCTTCTACTTGGTCCAGTGTTTCAAACGGATAATTGGTCATCCCAATTTCCTCACCTTGGTAGATATAAGGTGTCCCTCTCATCAAATGAAGTAAAATCGCAAAGGCTTTGGCAGATTTTTCACGGTATTCTTGGTCATTTCCCCAGATAGAGACGATACGAGGGAGGTCATGATTGTTCCAGAAGAGGGAATTCCAACCATCCTCAACTCCTAATTCTGTCTGCCATTTGTTGAAAATCTCTTTTAACTTAGCGATATTCAGCTCTTTTTGATAGTGCCATTTAGGCTCTCCTTCCTGATACTGAAGACAAATGTGTTCAAACTGGAAGACCATAGACAATTCTTGTCCCTTTGGATCAGAGTATAGTTTGGCAATTTCTGGCGTTGCTCCCCAGGTCTCTCCTACTGTCAAGAGATCTTTGTCGCCAAAGGTTGCCTGATTCATTTCCTTAAGATAAGGGTGGAGCATAGGACCATTATTGACTACTTTCTCATCAGGAATTTTCCCAATCATATCAATGACATCCATACGAAAACCGCCAATGCCTTTATCAATCCAGAAGTTCATCATCTCATAGATTTTCTGGCGAAGTTTTTCATTCTCCCAGTTGAGGTCAGGCTGTTTCTTACTGAAAAAGTGAAGATAGTATTGGCCTGACTTTTCATCGTATTCCCAAGCTGATCCACTAAAAATAGAATCAAGATCGTTTGGTTCATCTCGCCAGATGTAGTAGTCTCGCTCAGGACTGTCAGGATTTTCACAGGCCTCGACAAACCAAGCATGTTCATCTGAGGTATGATTGACCACCAAGTCCATGATGATACGAATATCACGCTTCTTGGCTTCTGCGATCAATTGATCCATATCCTCCATGGTCCCAAAAATAGCTGCAATCGCTTGATAATCAGCAATATCATAGCCATTATCATCCATCGGACTGTCATAAACAGGAGAAAGCCAAATAGCTGTGATTCCTAGCTTAGCTAGATAGTCTAACTTACTGGTAATACCTGGCAAATCGCCAATTCCATCTCCGTTGCTGTCCATAAAACTCTTTGGATAGACTTGATAGACTACGGCATTGTGCCACCATTTTTCTTGCATCTTCTTACCTCATTATTTTAATAATCTATAGTCTATGATAGCGCTTTTCGGAATTTTGTGCAAGCGTTTGCCTAATCTTTTTGAATCCTTTTTTAACTCCATAGTTTCCTAACTTCCATTTTTTTATTATAATAGAGGTCAGAGGTAAAAAAATGAAAAAACAAGCTTTTAGTTCTGAACAATATTTGAATCTACAGCGCGACCACATTTTGGAGCGCATTAACCAATTTGACGGCAAGCTCTACTTGGAGTTTGGTGGCAAAATGTTAGAAGATTTTCACGCTGCTCGTGTTCTTCCTGGTTATGAGCCTGACAACAAAATCAAGCTCTTGCAAGAATTGAAAGAGCAAGTCGAGGTTGTCATTGCCATTAACGCTAGCAACATCGAGCATTCTAAAGCACGTGGCGACTTGGGCATTTCTTATGACCAAGAAGTTCTTCGTTTGATTGATAAATTCAATGAATTAGGGATTTTTGTCGGCTCCGTTGTCATTACACAATACGCTGGCCAACCAGCTGCAGATTCCTTCCGCAACCAACTTGAGAAAAACGGAATTGACTCTTATCTTCATTATCCAATCAAAGGATATCCAACGGATATGGATCACATCATTTCTCCAGAAGGCATGGGAAAAAATGACTACATCAAAACCAGTCGCAACTTGATCGTCGTAACTGCTCCTGGACCTGGTTCTGGAAAATTGGCAACTTGTATGTCAAATATGTACCACGACCAAATCAATGGTATCAAGTCTGGTTACGCTAAATTTGAAACCTTTCCAGTTTGGAATCTTCCCCTTCATCACCCAGTCAATTTGGCCTACGAGGCTGCCACAGCTGACCTTGATGATGTCAACATGATTGACCCCTTCCATCTCCAAACCTACGGAGAAACCACTGTCAACTACAACCGTGATATCGAGATTTTCCCAGTGCTCAAGCGCATGTTAGAACGTATCCTTGGTAAATCTCCATACGCTTCTCCGACAGATATGGGTGTCAACATGGTTGGTTTCGCTATTACAGATGATGAAGCTGCTGTCGAAGCTTCTAAACAAGAAATCATCCGCCGCTACTATCAAACTGTTCTTGATTTTAAAGCCGAAAAAGTTGGCGAAGCAGCTGTCAAGAAAATCGAGTTGCTTATGAATGACCTCGGCATCACACCAGCAGACCGTAAGGTTGCGGTTGCTGCACGCCAAAAAGCTGAAGAAACTGGCGGACCAGCCCTAGCCCTTGAATTGCCAACCGGGGAAATTGTCACTGGTAAGAACTCAGAACTCTTTGGTCCTACAGCCGCTGCTCTTATCAACGCCATCAAGAAATCAGCTAACATTGTTAAAGAAGTAAAACTAATCGAACCTGAAGTTGTTAAGCCAATCCAAGGTCTTAAGATCGATCATCTGGGTAGCCGCAATCCACGCCTTCATTCAAATGAAATCCTGATTGCACTTGCTATCACAGCTACGGAAAATCCTGATGCTGCTCGTGCTATGGAAGAACTTGGCAACCTCAAAGGAAGCGAAGCCCACTCAACCATCATCTTGACAGATGAAGACAAGAATGTCCTTCGTAAACTGGGTATCAATGTAACCTTTGACCCTTACTACCAATACGACCGCTTGTATCGTAAATAAAGATTTCAACCTCTCCACTCTCGGAGAGGTTTTCTCTCTGTCCCAGGAGCCAGCTTTATGTTATAATGATAGGAGAAAACTGAAAGGATTTACCATGTCAAAAGAAGTTATTGTTGAAAGTTTTGAACTTGACCACACCATAGTTAAAGCACCCTATGTTCGCTTGATTGGGGAAGAAACAGGGCCAAAGGGAGACATCATCTCCAATTATGATATTCGTTTAGTGCAACCCAATGAAGACTCTATCCCTACTGCTGGCCTTCACACTATCGAGCACCTCTTAGCCAAGCTCATCCGTACCCGCATCGACGGCATGATTGATTGCTCACCATTTGGTTGCCGCACAGGCTTCCACATGATTATGTGGGGGCGCCATACCAGCGCCGAAATTGCAGCTGTTATCAAGGATTCGCTTAAGGAAATCGCTGAAACCACTACTTGGGAAGATGTTCCTGGAACAACCATCGAATCTTGCGGAAACTATAAGGACCACAGCCTCTTTTCTGCTAAAGAATGGGCTAAACTCATCTTAGAACAAGGGATTTCAGACGATGCCTTTGAACGTCATGTCATCTAAACACAAAAAAGGAACCGGCTTTTCAGCTGGCTCCTTCTTTTTTATTCTCAAAACTCTGGCTTAGGCTTTTTCACGAATGACCAAAACACCATCTTCCATATCTGCTTCTAGGTGTTTGGCATCTAAATGATCCAAGTGGAAGTCTGTCACCTTATCACGAATTTCTTGTTCAACCACGCGACGAAGAGGACGAACCCCCATGACTTCGTCATAGCCTTCTTCTGTGATATAGTCTTTAGCAGCTTCGCTCACTGCCAAGTCAATGTCTTTCTTAGAAAGCGTCTTGTTAACTTCAACCAACATCAAGTCCACAATCTTAGAAAGATCTTCTTTGCTCAAGTGTGAGAATTCGATGACTGCATTGAAACGGTTAAGGAATTCTGGACGGAAGTAAGGTTTCAAACGATCCATCAATTCTGGTTTATCCGCATCTTCTGTCAAGTTAGCTTCGTAACCAAAGCCTGCGTTTGAAGTTGCGATAATCACCGTATTCTTGAAGTTGATAGTGTTACCTTGACCATCTGTCAAACGACCATCGTCCAAAACTTGAAGGAGAAGGGTGATGACTTGAGGGTCAGCCTTTTCAATTTCGTCGAGAAGGACGATTGAGTATGGATTGCGACGGACGCGTTCTGTCAAGGTATTGTTGTTGTCATCGTAACCAACATAACCTGCAGTTGTACCAATCAATTTAGATACGGCTGTACGGTCGCTGTATTCTGACATGTCCAAACGGATGATAGCATCTTTCGTTCCGAACATATCAAGAGCCAATTGTTTAGCTAACTCAGTCTTACCAACACCAGTAGGACCTACAAAGAGGAAGCTACCGATTGGACGGTTACCTTCATCAAAACCAGCACGGTTACGACGGATAGCTTTTGCTACTGCTTCAACGGCCTTATCTTGACCAATAACTTTCGTCTGCAAACGATGACCCATATCTTTCAAACGTTCGATGTCCGTAGCCCCCATTTGAGATACTGGAATACCGGTCATTCGTTCTACAGACTCAGCCACATCGTTGACACTTGCAGTCACTTTCATATCTTCTGTATGGTTTTCGATTTTCTTTTCCAATTCTGCAATACGTGTTTTATAGTTTAGAGCTGCTTCAAAATCTTCTGCCTCAACTGCTTTTTCTTGCTTGTCTTTTTCTGCCTCAATTTCACGTTCAACAGCATGCACATCTGTTACTGGATGCTGAGCTGCCAAGTGAGCTGCCGTAACATCGACAAGGTCGATAGCCTTATCTGGCAAGCTACGTTGAGGAATGTATTGTACAGAATAATCCACTGCTGCTTTCAAGACTTCATCTGGCAAGATGACATTGTGGTGTTGTTGATAGAGATCACGAATTCCTTGAAGAATTTTAAAAGTATCCTCTGCTGAAGGAGCATTGACCTTGACTTCGTTGAAACGACGAGCAAGAGCTGCATTCTTCAAGATGGTGTTACGGTATTCATCCTGAGTCGTTGCCCCAATCACTGTCAATTCTCCACGAGAGAGGGCTGGCTTGAGAATGTCCGCAAGCCCTTTAGAACCACTGTCACCTCCAGTAGATCCAGCACCAAGGATTTGGTGAATTTCATCAAAGAAGAGGATAATATTTCCCGCTTCTTTGACCTCATTGACTAAGTTTTGAACGTTTTCTTCAAAACTACCGCGGTATTGAGTCCCAGCCTCAAGGCCTGAGATATCAATGGAAATAATTTCCTTATTCTTAATAGCAGCTGGAACATCACCGTTCACAATGGCTTGTGCTAGGCCTTCGACAACTGCTGTCTTACCAACACCTGCGTCTCCGACTAAAACAGGATTGTTCTTGGTACGGCGTGAGAGGATTTCAGATGTTTCTTGAATTTCCTTGTTTCGTCCGATAACAGGATCCAGCTTGCCCTCACGCGCTTCTGCAGTCAAGTTTCGACCTAGTTTTGCAAGGACACCGTCTTGTTTCATACCTGAAGCCTGTTGTTTCATTTGTCCATCAGCTTCTGCATTTCCTGGTAATTGACCAGTTGCACGATAGTGAGCAAATTCCTCAGGTGTCACTTCACGTCCATTAATCAAGTAGCGACGGTTTTCAGAACTGTATCCTCGCATACCACCCATCAATTGGTTAAATAAATCATCCATGTTGTTAAAACTATTAAAGTTGTTGTTCATATTCTTTACCTCTTTTTGTTATTTATTATTACTGATATTGACTATCTTTGACCTTTGTTTTAAAAAATTTAGACTAGCTAAATCGCTACTCTACGTACTATTTCTGGTTTTTCTTTTTCAAGCAGGAGTAGACTATCTTTACTTCTGAAGATTTCTAGATTAAACATAGACAGATGCACCTCTTTCTATTTTACTTTAAATAAGTGCTACAGTAAGGCTTTTATTTACCTTACGTTCATAATATACTACATTAGTCAAAAAAGGTCAAGAGATTTGACTTTAATTGACCAATATTTTTTACAAAAAGAAGAACTAGCTTTTAACTAGTCCTTCTTTGTATTATTTTATATAATCTTAGCTCAACGCATCCAAGGCATCATCCATTGAAAGAACTTCGTGGAATACACGTTGTGTCAATTCAGTTTTTTGTTCTGGAGTGAGGTATTTAGTGTTTACACAGTATCCAGAGATACGTACGATAACATCTTCACCTGACATAATCTTTTCGTAAACATCGTTCAAGTCCATAACGTTCAAGTTAACGTGTTGTCCACCGTTTTCGAAGTAACCATCAAGGATTGTTACCAAGTTATCAACTTGTTCGTCACGAGTCTTACCAAGAGCGCGAGGTGATACTTGTGTAGTCAATGAGATACCATCAGCTGCATAACTAAAGTCAAGGCTAGAAAGTGAGTTCAAGTTTTGCAACCATCCACCTTTAGCTTTATTAGATGGGTTAGCACCTGGTGAGAAGAATTCAAGTTTAGACAAGTTCACAGAACCATCTTCGTTGAGGTATACACCTTTGTGGACTGGTGAGTTACCAGTTTGTTTAGAGTAAGCAACGTTAGATGTGATTGTCAAAAGTGATACTGTAGCTTCTGCGTCTTTGTAAAGTTTGTGGCTACGTAGACGAGTTGTGTAAGCTTCGATCAACCATTCTGCCAATTCGTTTGAACGTGGGTCGTCTTCACCCCAACGTGGGTATTCACCGATTGTTTCGTAATCGTAGATGTAGCCATTTTCATCACGGATTGGTTTAACTGTAGCGTACTTGATAGCTGACAATGTATCAACTGTGTTGGCAAATCCACAGATACCGAATCCCATGTTGGCACGTTGTTTAGTTGGTAAGAAGGCCATTTGAACAGCTTCATAGTTGTACTTATCAGTCATGTAGTGGATGATGTTCAAAGCATCTACGTAAGTGTCAGTCAACCAGTCAAGAGATTTCTCAAAGTTAGCTTTAACTGATTCAAATTCAAGAACTTCGTCACGGATTGGTTCGATGTCAAATACTTTGTAATCTTTGTGAACATCGTCGTAACCACCGTTCAAACCAGTAAGAAGGGCTTTCAATACGTTTACACGCGCACCGAAGTACTGGATGTTGTGGCGTTGTTCTTCATTTTCTGGGTCAAGTGGAGACACACAGCATGAGATACAGCTCATTTCACCATACCCGTCTTTAGCCATTGTTGTTACACCTTCGTATTGGATAGAAGAGTGTTTGTGACTCATGTGCATACAGTAGCGACGGAAGTTGTATGGCAATTTGTCAGTCCAAAGAACTGTCAAGTTTGGTTCTGGTGAGTTACCGATGTTGTCAAGAGTGTTCAAGAAACGGTAGTCCATCTTAGTAACACGGTGACGACCGTCGTTACCCATACCAGCCATAGAAGTTGTGATGAATGTTGGGTCACCTGAGTACAATTGGTCGTAAGCTTTTGTACGAGCAAATTTAACTGTACGAAGTTTCATAACGAAATCATCAACAAATTCTTGGATTTCTGATTCAGTAAATGTACCACGAGCAAGGTCACGTTCTGCAAAGATGTCCAATACGATTGGTACACGTCCAAGAGATGTTGCAGCACCGTTGATAACACGGCAGACAGACATGAAGGCGATATTAACCCATTGGATTGCTTCTTTAACGTTCATCGCTGGTTTGCGAACGTCAACTCCGTAAAGATCACCCAAGCGAACAACTTGTTGCAATGCTTGGTATTGAAGATTGATTTCTTCACGAAGACGGATTGTTTCTTCATCGATTTCTTCGATTGCATTCCAGTCGTTTACTTTTTCTTGCATCAAGTAGTCTGCACCGTAAAGAGCAAGACGTGCGTAAACACCGATGATACGTCCGCGTGAGTATGCATCTGGAAGACCAGTTACAGTGTGAGCGTGACGAGCACGACGGATGTTTGAAGTGTAAGCACGGAAGATACCGTCGTTAACTGTTGTTACGTATTTAGTGAAGATTTCGTGAACAGCTGGGTCTGGTTCGTATCCATTTTCTTTCAAAGTAGTTTCAGCCATACGGATACCACCTTTTGGCATGAAGTTCAATTTGAAGAGTTCGTCATTTTGGATACCAAAGATAACTTCGTTTTCTTTATCGATAAATCCAGCAGGAATATCAGCGATAGAAGTTGGACGAGTGTCCATTGGGAAACGAGTTTCTTCGTAGTGAGCCTTAGTTTCTTCTACAATTTTTTTGATGTGAAGTGAACGTTCTGTTGGTCCTGCAAGGAAGCTTTCGTCTCCGTCATAAGGTGTGTAGTTAGCTTGTACGAAGCGTGATACACTTGCTTTTTCTTTCCAATCTACGCCTTTGAAGCCTTCCCAAGCTTTATCAAAAATATCTTGTGCTTCAACAACTGTCTTAACAACCATGTTAATGTCCTCTTTTTTCTTTCTAGTAACAGTCATCTGTTACATTCATGAGACAAGTATACCATACAGTAACCGATTTCAACAAGTGATAAATCCCTATTTTTACACTTTCTTTTCTAAAACAGTCTATATTTTATCCCAAACTGTATTATATTTTTGAAAAAATTAAAGCCTTTTTTCTTTTTTTCAGAAAAAAGGGTATAATAAAAGAAAATAAGCGGTAAAAAGGGGGCTAGGCATGTTGATTTTTCCTTTATTAAATGATTTGTCAAGAAAAATCATCCATATTGACATGGATGCCTTTTTTGCTGCAGTGGAAATTAGAGATAATCCTAAACTTAGAGGAAAACCTGTCATTATTGGAAGCGACCCCCGGCAAACAGGTGGGCGTGGTGTCGTTTCCACTTGTAGCTATGAGGCGCGAGCTTTTGGTGTCCATTCTGCTATGAGCTCTAAAGAAGCCTATGAGCGTTGTCCCCAGGCCGTCTTTATCTCAGGGAATTATGAAAAATACAAGACTGTGGGCCTCCAGATTCGAGCTATCTTTAAGCGTTATACAGATTTGATTGAACCCATGAGCATTGACGAAGCCTATTTAGATGTGACAGAAAATAAACTCGGTATCAAGTCAGCGGTCAAAATTGCTCGTCTCATTCAAGAGGATATCTGGCAGGAACTACACCTGACTGCTTCCGCAGGCGTCTCCTACAACAAATTCTTAGCTAAAATGGCCAGCGATTATCAAAAGCCACATGGTCTGACAGTGATTTTACCTGACCAGGCTGAGGATTTCCTCAAACAAATGGATATTTCCAAGTTTCATGGAGTAGGAAAAAAGACGGTGGAAAGACTTCATCAAATGGGTGTTTTTACCGGCGCTGATCTACTTGAAGTCCCTGAAGTGACCCTAATAGACCGTTTTGGCAGACTGGGCTATGACCTGTATCGAAAGGCTCGTGGTATCCACAATTCCCCGGTCAAATCCAATCGCATCCGTAAATCAATCGGCAAGGAAAAAACCTACGGGAAGATTCTCCGTGCTGAGGAAGATATCAAAAAAGAGCTAACTCTCCTATCAGAAAGAGTCGCTCTCAATCTCAGTCAGCAAGAAAAAGCTGGTAAAATTGTCATTTTGAAAATCCGATACGAAGACTTTTCAACTCTGACTAAACGAAAAAGTCTGGATCAAAAAACGCAGGATGCTAGTCAGATCAGCCAAATAGCCCTGCAACTCTATGAAGAGTTAGACGAGAAAGAAAGAGGTGTCCGCCTGTTGGGGATTACCATGACTGGATTTTAAAACCTTGAAGAGCTGACTCTTCAAGGCTTTTCTTATACAAATAAACGAACAAAGCTATAAAGTAGCAAGATACTACCAAGCACGATACGGTATTTACCAAAAAGGGTAAAGTCGTGTTTTTTCACATAGCTGGTCAAGAAACGAATAGCGACCATGCTGACTGCGAAAGCGACTCCCATGGCAACCAAGAGCAAGAACAATTGACCGAAGTCCAATAGTTGTCCTGCTTTTACAAATTTAAAAATCTTTAAGGCGCTAGCTCCAAACATAACTGGAATTCCAAGATAAAAGGTAAATTCTGTCACAACAGAACGACTGGTTCCATTTAACAAACCACCGACAATCGTTGCCCCAGAACGACTGGTTCCTGGTAAAAGGGCAAGAACTTGGAAGAGTCCGATATAGAAAGCTGTTGTATAAGGGAGCTTGTCCAACTCTGTTACACTTGGCTCGATAGCACGCGCTTTATTGCGCTTTTCCAAATAGATAAAGGCAATCCCATAGATAATCAACATAAGAGCAACTGAAACCATGTTATGGAAGTGGGTATCAAACCAATCATCAAATTTAAAGACGGCAAGTAAAGGCAAAGTGGCAACCAAGACCTTCAACCACAGTCTCCAAGTCTTACGAACTTCCTGCTTGTCCTTAGTCGGTTTGAAAGGATTGAGCTTGTTAAAGTAAATCACCATAACCGCTAAAATCGCACCCAGCTGAATCACGACATTAAACATAGACATAAAGGCTTCATTCTGATTTTGGTATTGGATAAACTCCTCTGCTAAAATCAAGTGACCTGTACTGGAAATCGGCAGCCATTCCGTAATTCCTTCAACAATACCAAAGAAGATAGATTTTAAAATTTCAATAAGATACATAGATTACTCCTTTTTCTATCTTCCATTATAGCATATTTTTTAAGTCTGTGACAGTTCTCTTTAAAAGGCACCGATACTGCCACCACCTCCGCCTCCAGAGAAGCCACCGCCAGAACTTCCACTTCCAGAAGATACGGAGTAGGTACTTGCTGTATTTGCGACACTAGCATAATGGCTCATTTGCGCGCTTGAATGATAAAACATACTGTGCCAGCCATAAGCTACATAGAGGTTGATATCTGGATTTTCTACTTGTATCTGATGAACCTTCATCAAATGACTAACCTTGTCCGCATAGCCAAATAAGGTCGCATAAACTAAGAGGCGATTCCAGACCACAATACTTTCCAGTTCAGCCTGATTCAATCGTGCAATCTCACGCAACATATTTTCAAAACTGGTCCAGAGATAGTAGACTTCTGCTCCTGCTTCATTTAGGACACCATCACGATTATCTAGTCGAAGCTTCCAATAATAGAAAACAGCCAAAACTAAACCTAGAAAACCAAGTATTGGCAAGGGGATGTAAAGATATCCATAAACGTCCAAACTGTACAAGAACAAACCAAATCCGATAAATAGGGGCAAGATAGTGGAAATCCCCATCCCCACTTGTAAAATCTTTTCTCCACCAGTCAAGGGACGATAATAATCTGGAAGCCCCCAGAAGGCAACTCGATTTCTCACTCCTTCTTGCATCTGGTTCAATACTTCTTCAAAAGAAGATTTGAGTTGAAGCCCTCTTGCTTGAATCCGTTTTTCATCAGAGACTTTTGCTCTACGATAAAGACTATCAGATACCTTGTAATTCGCAAACAAATTGGAAAGAGTTTCTTCTTTTTTTCCTGAAAAAGCCAGATTTAGACAGTCTTTCTCAAAGTTTGACAAACCATCTTCTTTTACTAGCCTCAAACCAACTGCATCTCCTTCTGAAATGATAGAGACATTTCCACGGTCTATCACATCTAGCAATGTAGCTTGAATAAGTTGATCAAAGGTAAATTTTCCAGCTCCCTTGACCAAGGGACTCACTTCCTCCAAGGAGGTAGAGTAGACAGCCTCTGATAAAACCATAGGCTCTAATTCCATTGGTGGTTCATAGATACGATGATTTTTGGCATATTTGACCGAAGGAGTGGTCTTTCTTCTATAAATAAGATAGGAGCAGACACTTAATAACAAGGAGATAGAAAGTATCAAAGGGAAGACCCAGGTAACGAGTTGTTTACTTTGCTCTTTTTCTTTAAAAATCGAGTCTTCTATCTTATTAAACTCTTCTAAACGATTCCCCTTCAATCCCTGATCCCTAGCGCTAGCAAAATCAGTTCGAGGCCAGTAGGCATGCAATTCAACTCCACGCTTAGCCGGAAGATTGTCTAAACGGATAGTATAATCAAGGTTACTCTTTTCAATCGTTCCCTCTCTAAAAAGTTTCCCTGTATGGAAAAAGAGTTTTTCAGCCCCCTTGTCTCCCCTTACATGAAATTCAAACTTTCCAATAGCCCCTGAACTATCTGTCAGAGGTTGCCAATTTAATTCAGCAATATCATCATATAGGAAAAGCAAATTCTTTAAATTCCAGACGAGGTCAACTTCAACTGTGTCGCCTTCTTGACCTGGATTATAAACTTTAACAGTATAACCATCTGCTCCTTCTATCACTTCGCTAGTAACATCTGTCAGTTCAGCACCGTTTTTCGCGGCCTGAACCTTTGGATGAGGATCAATGTCAAATCCGCTAGGCATCTTGCCAGCACGTCCAAGTCCCACGATTTGGCCCTTAAAGTCCTCCTCAAACTGATAAACTATCTTCTGTCTAAATTCCGCCGTATTGTCTGCATGAATATACAAATCCCCTTGGTAAGAGTTTATCTTAAAATCAATGGCAAAAACAGAAAGTGGAAGAAAGCAAAACAAGCCTAAGACCAGTAAGAAAAAAGTTTTTTTCATCAACTAAGCCCCCTTTTTATCTTTACTATCATTATATCATTTTTTCTCAAGTAAGGGCTTACCTATATTGAAAAATAGAGTTTTTTTCGATAAAATAGGAGACAGTTATTTTTTAATAGATTAGAAATAGGAGAAATCATGAGAAAAATATACTTATCTATTTTCACAAGTCTCTTGCTGATGCTGGGACTTGTCAATGTTGCCCAAGCCGATGAATATTTACGCATCGGGATGGAAGCAGCATATGCTCCCTTTAACTGGACTCAGGATGATGATAGCAATGGGGCTGTCAAAATCGATGGGACTAACCAGTATGCTAACGGATACGATGTTCAAATCGCCAAGAAAATCGCTAAGGACTTAGGTAAAGAACCTTTGGTTGTTAAAACAAAGTGGGAAGGTCTAGTTCCTGCCCTTACTTCTGGTAAGATTGACATGATTATCGCAGGTATGAGTCCTACTGCCGAACGCAAACAAGAAATTGCATTTTCAAGCAGTTACTACACTAGCGAACCAGTTTTGCTTGTCAAAAAAGATTCTACTTATGCAAACGCAAAATCTTTGGATGACTTTAACGGTGCAAAAATCACTTCTCAACAAGGTGTCTATCTTTATGACTTGATTGGTCAAATCCCAGGTGCTAAAAAAGAAACTGCCATGGGAGACTTCGCTCAAATGCGCCAAGCTCTTGAGGCTGGTGTCATCGATGCCTATGTTTCTGAACGTCCAGAAGCTCTGACTGCCGAAGCTGCTAACTCTAAGTTCAAGATGGTTCAAGTAGAACCAGGTTTCAAAACTGGAGAAGAAGATACAGCTATCGCCATCGGACTTCGTAAAGATGACAACCGTATTAGCCAAATCAATGCCAGCATTGAAACTATTTCAAAAGATGACCAAGTTGCCTTGATGGATCGTATGATCAAGGAACAACCTGCCGAAGCTACAACAACTGAAGAGACTAGCAGTAGTTTCTTTAGCCAAGTCGCTAAAATTCTTTCTGAAAACTGGCAACAACTTTTGCGTGGTGCTGGTGTCACTCTTTTAATCTCTATCGTCGGAACCATCACAGGTCTCATTATTGGACTTGCCATTGGTGTTTTCCGTACTGCTCCTCTATCTGAGAATAAAGCCATTTATGGCCTACAAAAACTAGTCGGCTGGATCCTCAACGTCTACATTGAAATTTTCCGTGGTACTCCAATGATCGTTCAATCGATGGTTATCTACTATGGAACTGCCCAAGCTTTCGGTATCAACCTTGACCGTACACTGGCTGCTATCTTCATCGTTTCAATCAACACCGGAGCCTACATGACTGAAATCGTCCGTGGTGGTATCCTAGCAGTTGACAAGGGACAATTTGAAGCCGCTACTGCCCTTGGTATGACCCATAACCAAACCATGCGTAAAATTGTCCTACCTCAGGTTGTCCGTAACATCCTACCAGCAACTGGTAATGAATTTGTCATCAATATCAAAGATACATCTGTATTGAACGTTATCTCTGTTGTCGAACTTTATTTCTCAGGAAATACAGTGGCAACACAAACCTATCAATACTTCCAGACATTTACAATCATCGCCGTGATTTACTTTGTCCTCACCTTCACCGTAACACGTATCCTACGCTTCATCGAACGCCGCATGGACATGGATACCTATACTACAGGTGCTAACCAAATGCAAACGGAGGATTTGAAATAATGACACAAGCAATCCTTGAAATTAAACACCTCAAAAAATCCTATGGACAAAACGAAGTGCTAAAAGACATTTCACTCACTGTCCACAAGGGAGAGGTAATCTCTATCATCGGAAGCTCTGGAAGCGGAAAATCAACCTTCCTACGCTCCATTAACCTCCTTGAAACGCCAACTGATGGACAAATCCTTTATCATGGACAAAACGTCCTCGAAAAAGGCTATGACCTCACGCAATACCGTGAAAAGTTGGGGATGGTGTTCCAATCCTTTAACCTCTTTGAAAATCTCAACGTTCTTGAAAACACAATTGTCGCTCAGACAACTGTCCTTAAACGCGAACGTACAGAAGCTGAAAAGATTGCCAAAGAAAACCTGGAAAAGGTCGGCATGGGAGAACGCTACTGGCAAGCGAAACCAAAACAACTCTCAGGTGGTCAAAAACAACGTGTGGCCATCGCTCGTGCCCTCTCCATGAATCCGGACGCCATTCTCTTTGATGAACCAACATCAGCTCTCGATCCAGAAATGGTTGGAGAAGTCCTCAAAATCATGCAAGATCTGGCTCAGGAAGGCTTGACTATGATTGTCGTAACCCACGAAATGGAATTCGCCCGTGATGTCTCTCACCGTGTTATCTTTATGGATAAGGGTGTGATTGCTGAAGAAGGCAAACCAGAAGACCTCTTCACCAATCCTAAAGAAGACCGTACAAAAGAGTTCCTTCAACGTTATCTCAAATAAAAAGAAAAGGCTGCATCAACCGTGCAGTCTTTTTACTAGCCAAAAAATGAAAAGGCAGACCCTATTCAAGAATCCGCCACTATCCAAAGATTAATCTTCAAATTTTTCATAATTTTTTTCATAGAAATCAATTAAACCTAGAGCTGTTTCAAATGAAATATTTTTTACTTTTGCACGACCCTGCGCTAGAGCAATGATAGACATTTCACGCGCATTCGTTTCTTTAGAGATACGGTAGCCTGTGATTTTCTTATCACGAACCCAGCCAACAACTGATTCTACTTTTTCAAAGTTTGACTTAGCCATGTCCTTCTCCTATTTTCTTCTTTACGATATTTAATTGTATACGTTTTTATGTGTTTTGTCAATAAAAAAACATATATTCAATAAAATTAATGATTTGTTTTTTTGTTACTATCTTATTAAAGCCGATAATATATAGGTTTTCGCTTACTATAAACCATTAGCAAATACCTTTAAAATAATTGTATTATTAAATCTTTTGTTTGTAAAAATATTCATGATTTACAACTACCAGTTCGGGATAGATTAGACAGGTCTTATATTCAACTTTATTCTATTTATCCACTTAAAATCAAAATTTCCAATAGCAGAAGCATCTAAATCCACACTATTCTAACTATTCTTCCCCTTCTCCTTCTTTGATTTTCTTCCTGCCTTTATAAGCACTTTTCACTTGCTCAACTGGTACTAATTATTTACTTTATCAAGATTCCTTTTTGTTTCTTTAAACCAATAAAAAGATTGGTAATTAAGAAACAATAGTATCTATCTTTCAATATTTTCTACTGTTTTTATCTTCTTAATATCTCATCACTCTTCTCAGTCAGTTCAATATAAGGTTTCTCATTAGTATTGATTATTTTTTCTAATTCCTATTATATTTAGCCAAATCATAGATTAGCCATATATAAAATATTGGATTTCAAAAATACTCCTTATATATAACAAGTAATTTTACTCCCTTACTATAAACCAAATCAAAAAACATAGGTACTATAATGACTTGTGATAGAAATAGCCTAATCGATTTCCTAAGTCCATAGGAATCGCCCCCTTTCTTCACCCTCATTATAGCACCTATACATCAGTTGTGCAAATAATATGATATTTTTTATTAGTCCTCAGACAAGCATATTATAGAGCGTTTCATTACCATTTAAGTTAATATAAGATGGATCAAAACCTTCCATTCGACGAATCAAGCCTGCATAATCATGCTTATCTGCCAAGGCAATCCCAATCAATACTGGGCCTGTCCCCTTGCTAGCTCGTTTGATATACTCAAAACGTGTGATATCATCATTTGGCCCCAAGATATCATTTACAAACTCACGCAAAGCCCCCGGACGCTGTGGAAAATTAACCACAAAGTAATGCTTGATCCCATCATAAATCAAGGCACGCTCTTCCATTTCCGGCATACGGTTGATATCATTATTTCCTCCAGAAATGATACAACAAATGGTTTTCCCCTTGATATATTCAGCTAAAACCTCTAAAGAGGCGATACTAGCCGCTCCAGCAGGTTCTGCGACAATCCCTTGCTTAGAGTAAAGGTCAATCAAGGTTTCAGAAATCAATCCCTCATCGACACCTACTAAGGTTTGAACATATTGACGAGTTGCTTCATAGGTCAATTGACCTACCTTTTGTACAGCAATCCCATCTGCAAATTTGTCAATTTCTTTGAGTTTGACTGGTCCACCAGCTTCAAAGGCAGCCTTCATGGAACGAGCTCCATTAGCCTCTACCCCAATGACTTCAATCTCTGGACTTGTTTCCTTGATATAAGTCGAAACTCCAGCAATAAGACCTCCGCCTCCAACAGGGACTAAAACAGCATCGAAATCAATTGATTCTTTTCGAGCTTCTTCTAAAATCTCATAAGCAACTGTCCCTTGACCAGCTTGAACATGGGCATCATCAAAGGGATCAATAAAGGTACGGTTTTCAGAGAGTGTAAATTCTTGAGCTGCTTTAGCTGAGGCATCAAAGGTATCTCCAACTAGTTTAATGGTTACGAAATCCCCACCAAAAAAGCGAACTTGTCCAATTTTTTGTTGCGGAGTAGTAATTGGCATGAAAATAGTTGCAGGAATCTTCATTTCATTGCAAGTATAGGCAACTCCCTGCGCATGATTCCCCGCAGAAGCGCAGACTACCCCACGCTCACGTTCTTCCTTGCTGAGCTGGGAAATGGCATAATAGGCACCACGAATTTTAAAAGAGCGAACACGTTGGGCATTTTCTTTTTTCAAATAAATCTTAGCACCATACTTCTCCGATAAATAATGGTCGTAATCCAGCGGTGTATTCACAACCACACCATTCAAGACCTTATGAGCCTTGATGATATCTTTTGAACTTAACATCTTTTTCTCCTAGACTATTTCATACTTATCTCAATCCATCTTCTTAAAAGAAAGCTGAATTGATTATAAAAGCGAGTTAGTCCCCCAACTCGCCTTCACCTTAATTTCTATCAATTAGTTATAGATTTTGAATGCATCATCGTCGTTTTTACCAACGAATGGCATTGCTTTACGCAATTCTGCACCAACTTTTTCAATTTCAAGGTTAGCTGCTTGTTCACGGTAAGCAGTCAATTTTGGACGTCCAGCTTTATAGTCATTTACAAAGTCATTTGCAAATTTACCATTTTGGATATCTGCCAAGACAGCTTTCATGTTTTCTTTAACTTGCTCAGTAATCACACGTGGACCTGATACATAGTCACCGTACTCAGCAGTGTTTGAAATAGATTGACGCATTTTCTTGAATCCACCTTCATAGATCAAGTCAACAATCAATTTCATTTCGTGAAGAACTTCAAAGTAAGCCAATTCTGGAGCGTATCCTGCTTCTGTCAAGACTTCGAAACCTGCTTCGATAAGTGCAGTCAAACCACCACAAAGTACAGCTTGTTCACCAAACAAATCTTCTTCAGTTTCTTCTTTGTATGTTGTTTCAAGAAGACCTACACGGGCAGCTCCAACACCTTTACACCAGTCCATAGCAATGTTTTTCGCATTTCCTGTTGCATCTTGGTATACTGCGTAAAGAGCTGGTACACCAAATCCTTCTTCGTAAGTACGGCGTACCAAATGTCCTGGTCCTTTAGGAGCACACATGAAGACATCTACATCTGCAGGAACTTTGATAAATTCAAAGTGGATGTTGAAACCGTGAGCAAATCCAACTGCGTTTCCAGCTTCCAAGTTTGGAGCGATTTCTGCTTCGTACAATTCTTGTTGGATTTCGTCTGGTGCCAAAATCATGATAACGTCAGCTAATTTAGTTGCTTCTGCTACTGTGTAAGTATCAAATCCATCTTCTTTTGCTTTGTCAAAAGATTTACCTGGACGTACACCGATGATAACATCACGACCTGAATCACGCAAGTTTTGTGCATGCGCATGTCCTTGCGAACCATAACCGATAACAGCGATTTTTTTACCGTCAAGTGCTGCTACTTTAACATCTTTTTCGTATTCCATTTGAACTGCCATAGTTTTTCTCTCTTTTCTATTATTCATTGCCTTTTAGGCTGGTTTAACAAATTTAAGTTGGATTTTTAATCGCGGGTAAATCCAGTTGCTCCAGTTCGAGCAATATTACGAATACCGTATGGTCGAATGACTCGCAATAGAGCTTCGCTCTTTTCAGCATTTCCTGTCATCTGAATGGTAATCGAGCTTGGTGCTACGTCTACCACCGTTGCACGGAAAGGTTGAATAATCGCTAGAATCTCAGCTCGCTTCTCAGCTGGCGCTGACATCTTAACCAAAATCACCTCGCGCTCCAAATGAGGCTTGTCTGTAATATCGCGAATGCGAATCACATCAATCTGACGATTGAGCTGCTTGATGATTTGCTCCACTTCATCATGTGAAGCAACATCAATAATAATGGTGATACGCGATACATTCGGATCTTCTGTTGCTCCAACAGAGATGCTTTCGATATTAACCTGACGACGAGATAGGACACCTGTAAAGCGATTGAGGACTCCTGAACGATTTTGTAGTTTTGCTGTTAACATTCTACGCATGGAACTTCACCCCCAACATCTCATGATTACTCTTACCAGCTGGTACCATTGGTAACACCTGTTCCTTACGAGAAATATCTACCTCGATTAGCATAGGAACATCCTCAGTGATGACTTCAAGGTCTTGAGCCAAGGTCTCAGGATTGTCAAACTTATAGTTTTTAATACCATAAGCCTGTGCCATCAGTTGGAAATCAGGAAGGGTATCAAAGACCGACTCAGATGTTCTACCTTCATAGAAGGATTCCTGCCACTGGCGAACCATTCCAAGTGAGTGGTTGTTCAGCATAACCACCTTGATTGGCACCTTATAAATGTTCAAAATCGCCAATTCCTGATTGGTCATTTGAAAACCACCGTCCCCAACAAACAAGACTACTTCCTTATCTGGGTTAGCAATTTTAGCACCGATTGCTGCTGGAATTCCGAATCCCATCGTTCCCAAACCACCAGAAGTCACTAACTGACGTTCATTTTGGTAGGGATAATACTGGGCTGTCCACATTTGGTGTTGACCAACGTCTGTTACCACAATGGCATCTCCATTCGTCAATTCACCAATTCGTTCAATAACAGCTTGCGGCTGAACCACACGCTCTTTCTTATCATAAGAACGAACGCGGTTCTTGTCTTTAGTGACTTTTTCAATCCATTTTTCAGTATTGTTATGAACTGTTGGTTCGGCCAGCAACATTTGCAAGGCTTTTTTAGCATCTCCAACTACTGGAATATCAGCACTGATAATCTTGCCAATCTCGGCTGGATCAATATCAATGTGGGCAACCTTAGCATTCTTAGCAAAAGTCTTTGGATTCCCCGTCAAGCGGTCATCAAAACGGCAACCAATACTGATCATAAAATCAGCTTCCGTCATGGCAATATTTGCTGCGAACGACCCGTGCATCCCTCCCATTCCAAGGAAGAGTGGATGACTCGTTGCTATCGTTCCTTGCCCCAAAAGGCTGGTTACCACTGGAATTTGATAGCGTTCTGCAAACTCATTTAATTCTGCTGCAGCCTCAGCGTAGCTAATCCCACCACCAGCCAGCAAGACTGGCTTTTTAGCCTTAGATAATTGCTTCAAGATTTTCTTGATTTGCATATCATTTGGCTCAAGAGTCGGCTGATAGCTTGGTAGGTTCACTTCTGGTGAATAAATGAAGTCTGTTTCTAATGCAGATACGTCTTTAGGTAGGTCAATTACGACTGGCCCTGGGCGACCTGTAGTTGCGATATGGACAGCTTCCGTAATGATACGAGGAATATCAGCTGTCTCACGAACTTGGTAATTGTACTTAGTGATTGGCATGGTAATTCCCACAATGTCTGCCTCCTGAAAGGCATCCTTCCCAATCCCTGCTCGCGCTACCTGACCTGTAAAGACCAAAAGGGGAACACTGTCGCTCATGGCATCCGCAATCCCTGTAATGGCATTTGTTGCTCCCGGTCCGCTAGTGACGACGGCAACACCCAACTTTCCAGTTGATTTGGCATAACCTTCAGCTTCATGCAAACAACCTTGCTCATGGCGCCCTAAAATGTGGCGAATGCCTTTAAAATTATATATCGCATCATAAAAAGGCAAGACTGCACCACCAGGATAACCAAAGATGGCATCAATTCCTAAATCACGAAGTGTTTCCAAAACTAGGTCCGACCCCGTCTTAGGAGATTCTAAACTGATTTTCTCCATTGTTCCCCTTTCTCTTCTCTTAAAAATAACTTGTTACTATCATACCATTTTTTCAAAATTTTTCAAGAGAAAAGAAGAAATTTTCTGAATTTTCTATTTTAACGTTTATTTATGAATAATATTCTATTTTTTATAAGTTTTAAAAGGTAATTTATATTCTTTAGCAATTTATTATCATTTATGTTGTAAATTTCTTTCGCAAATTTCTTTAACTCATTTTTATATGAAATTTTTTGAGTGCACTGCACGTTTGCGGAGTTAATGAAATTTATAATAACTATACAAAAAAGGAAGCCACTAAGTGACTTCCTTCTAGAGGGAGGACTGATTAGTCTTCACCTTTGTTTTTCTTAATGATTTCTTCTTGAACTGACTTAGGTACATCTTCATAGTGGTCAAATACCATCATGAATGTACCACGTCCTTGAGATGCAGAACGAAGAACTGTTGCGTAACCGAACATTTCAGCAAGTGGAACGTAAGCACGAACGATTTGGCTGTTACCGTGTGCTTCCATACCATCTACACGTCCACGACGAGCAGTTACGTGACCCATAACATCACCAAGGTTTTCTTCTGGAACAGTGATTGTTACAAGCATCATTGGCTCAAGGATAGCTGGTTGTGCTGATTTAGCAGCTTCTTTAAGGGCAAGTGAAGCCGCGATCTTGAAGGCAGTTTCAGATGAGTCGACATCGTGGTATGAACCATCGTAAAGCTTAGCTTTAACGTCAACCATTGGGTAACCTGCAAGAACACCGTTAGCCATAGATTCTACCAAACCTTTTTCAACCGCTGGGATAAATTCACGAGGAACCACACCACCGACGATTGCGTTTTCGAATTCGAATCCTTTACCTTCTTCGTTTGGAGTAAATTCAATCCATACATCACCGAATTGACCTTTACCACCAGATTGACGTTTGAAGAATCCACGTGCTTGAGTAGAAGCGCGGAATGTTTCACGGTAAGATACTTGAGGAGCACCTACGTTCGCTTCAACTTTGAACTCACGACGCATACGGTCAACAAGGACATCAAGGTGAAGCTCACCCATACCTGAGATAACTGTTTCACCAGTTTCAACGTTTGTTTCAACGCGGAATGTTGGATCTTCTTCAGCCAATTTTTGAAGGGCAATACCCATCTTATCTTGGTCTGCTTTAGATTTTGGCTCAACCATCAATTGGATAACTGGTTCTGGAACGTTGATTGACTCAAGGATGATTTTAGCTTTTTCATCTGTCAATGAGTCACCAGTTGTAGTATCTTTCAAACCAACGGCAGCAGCGATATCACCTGAGTAAACAGTGTCAATTTCTTGACGGCTGTTGGCGTGCATTTGAAGGATACGTCCGATACGCTCACGTTTACCTTTAGAAGTGTTCAATACGTATGAACCTGATTGAAGAACACCTGAGTAAACACGGAAGAATGTCAAACGACCTACGAATGGGTCTGTCATGATCTTGAAGGCAAGAGCTGCAAATGGCTCTTCATCAGATGCTGGACGAGTTTCTTCTTCATCTGTATCTGGGTTGATACCTTTGATCGCTGGGATGTCAAGTGGGCTTGGAAGGTAGTCAATAACCGCATCAAGCATCAATTGAACACCTTTGTTCTTGAAGGCAGAACCACACAATACTGGGAAGAATTCAACGTTGATAGTCGCTTTACGGATACCAGCTTTCAATTCTTCGTTAGTGATTTCTTCACCTTCGAGGTATTTCATCATCAATTCTTCGTCAGTTTCAGCAACTGCTTCGATCAATTTTTCACGGTATTCTTGAGCTTGGTCAAGGTATTCAGCTGGGATGTCTTCTTCAAGGATATCTGTACCAAGGTCGTTAGTATAGATTTCAGCTTTCATCTTGATCAAGTCGATGATACCACGGAAGTCATCTTCAGAACCGATTGGCAATTGGATTGGGTGTGCGTTTGCTTGAAGACGATCGTGAAGTGTGCTTACAGAGTAAAGGAAGTCAGCACCGATTTTGTCCATTTTGTTGGCAAATACGATACGTGGAACTCCATACTCAGTTGCTTGACGCCAAACTGTTTCAGTTTGAGGCTCAACACCTGATTGTGAATCAAGAACGGTAACCGCACCATCCAATACACGAAGAGAACGTTGTACTTCGATTGTGAAGTCCACGTGTCCTGGTGTGTCGATGATGTTTACGCGGTGGTTGTTCCATTGAGCTGTTGTCGCAGCAGATGTGATAGTGATACCACGCTCTTGCTCTTGCTCCATCCAGTCCATTTGTGACGCACCTTCGTGAGTTTCACCGATTTTGTGGATTTTACCAGTGTAGTAAAGAATACGCTCAGTAGTTGTTGTTTTACCAGCATCGACGTGAGCCATGATACCGATATTACGAGTTTTTTCAAGTGAAAATTCGCGTGCCATGAGGTTTGTTTCTCCTATTTATTTTTGATTTCTATTCTATTATAACATGATTTTAATAAAAACGGATAGGCAGGACCTACCCGTTCTCAATGTTTTCATGCTATTGTTGGTTTCAACTTGTAGATTTACAAATTGAATCGAACTCGGGCTAAAGTTAATTAGCCTATTTGAGCCGGAACGGGATGCTGTATGAAAAAGATAAACTTCCTTGTATTCGTCGAATACTGCGTCAGTTTCCTATTTTCACCTTGCATCCTTACCGTTCCTAGCATCATGATCTTACCAACGGAAGTGTGCGAATGCACGGTTAGCTTCAGCCATACGGTGAGTGTCTTCACGTTTCTTAACAGCTGCACCAGTGTTGTTAGCAGCATCCAAGATTTCTTTTGCAAGACGGTCTTGCATTGTGTGTTCACCACGAAGACGAGCGATTGTTACCAACCAACGAAGTCCAAGTGTTGTACGACGTTCTGGACGAACTTCAACTGGGACTTGATAGTTAGAACCACCAACACGACGTGCACGTACTTCAAGTACAGGCATGATGTTTTCCATAGCTGTTTCAAATACTTCAAGTGCATCGTTACCAGTAGCTTCTTTGATTTGCTCAAAGGCACCGTAAACGATTGAAGCAGCTGTACCACGTTTACCGTCAAGCATAACGCGGTTGATAAGACGAGTAACTAGTTGTGAATTGTAAAGCGGATCTGGCAATACGTCACGTTTTGGAGCTCTGTTTTTACGACTCATTTCTCTTTATCCCCTTTCCTTATGCTTTTGGACGTTTAGTACCGTATTTAGAACGGCCTTGTTTACGATCGTTAACACCTGCAGTATCAAGTGCACCACGGACGATATGGTAACGTACCCCTGGAAGGTCTTTTACACGTCCACCACGAAGAAGAACCACGCTGTGTTCTTGCAAGTTGTGTCCGATACCTGGGATGTAGGCAGTAACTTCGATAAGGTTGCTCAAACGTACACGAGCGAATTTACGAAGGGCTGAGTTGGGTTTTTTAGGTGTCATTGTTCCAACACGAGTTGCAACACCACGTTTTTGTGGTGAAGAAACGTTTGTTTGAACTTTTTTATGACTGTTGTAACCAACGTTCAAAGCTGGTGATTTAGATTTTTCTACTTTTGATTTACGCGGTTTGCGAACCAATTGGTTAATTGTAGGCATCTACATTCTCCTGTGTTTTTTTATTTTTGGTGATGATACACTTGGTGACAGCTATCATCTGTGTGTACTTTTGCAACATTTGTCAGCACGTCCCTGTACACTCTTGAGAGACCAAAAGTAAAAAGTACCGTCTATTATTGTAACAAAATTTTCCATTGGTTGTCAAGATATTTTTCTTTTTTATTGTTAATTTTAGCTCTTTTGTAGTGCTCCCCAAAAAAGAAAAAGGAGGAATTCCACCCTCCTAAAGTTAGTATTGTTCCAGTCAATCCCATCAATTTTAGCAAATAATGGTTTTCGAGATAGAATAGTATCACAACCAACCAGATTCTTTCGCTATATTAGCTGCCTCTGTTCGATTACCTGCATCTAGTTTCGAAAGAATATTGGTGACATAGTTTCGGACTGTTCCGTTGGATAGATAAAGTTGATCTGCAATTTCTTGGTTAGAGAAACCCTGAGCGATTCCCTTTAAAACTGCGATTTCTTGTTCTGTTAATGGATTGGGATGAGTCATCACCACTTCCATCAATTCAGGCGAATATTCCTTACGTCCTGCGAGAACGGTGTGTAAGGTTTGCATGAGGTCTGCAATGCTTCGTTCCTTTAATACATAAGCATCCACTCCAGCCTTGACCGCACGCTCAAAATACCCTGGGCGCTTGAAGGTCGTCACTACAACCACCTTTGTTTCAAGCTTTTCTGCTCGTATCCACTCCAAGACTTCAAGACCTGTCTTAACAGGCATTTCGACATCAAGAATGGCGATATCTACTGATTCCTTTTCTAATAGCTGGATTGCTTCTTGCCCATTCTTTGCTTGAAGGACAGACTCCACGTCCGATTGAAGCCTGAGCAATTGACACATAGCATCTCGCAACATACTTTGATCTTCTGCGACTAATACTTTCATCTAGTTTCTCTCCTTATAAGCTAGTCGAACCTGAACTTCTGTCGGTTGTTCCTGACTAATTACCTTTACTTCTCCCGAAAATGGAAGGACACGATCTCGAACTGTATGGAGCTCATTCCCACTTATAGAAGCAAAGCCACAGCCATCATCTCTCACTGTTAGAATGAGTTCTTTCTCTGTCCGTTCTAATTTTAAGTAGACTTTAGACGCTTTAGCATGCTTGATGATATTGGTCACTAACTCAAGCAAAATCATGGAAGCCGTTGACTCCAATTCCTGAGTAAGGCTAGCGGTATCTAGTTGATTAGCCGTTTCCACCTCAATTCCAGCAATCTCTAGCATCTTTTTGACAGTTTCAAGTTCTGATGCTAAGGTCCGTGATTTCAGATTTTCCACAATGGTTCGCACTTCATTCATGGAATCCTTGCTTATCTGGTGAATTTCTTTTAATTCCTTTTCCACCTGTGGATAAGCCTCCATCTGAAACAACTGCAAGGCTAAATCTGTCTTGACACTAAGCATAGCAAAGGTGTGTCCCAGACTATCATGCAAATCCTGACCGATACGACTACGTTCATTTTCTGCCAGCAATAGATTTATCTGGGCATTTTGCTTGGCCTGCGCTTCTTTCAGATCCTCTACAATTCGAATCCGAACCAAACCAAAAGTCATCAAATCGACAAAAGCAAAAATTACAAGTAGATAGAATAGAAACTCAACTTCGATTCTCTGAATGATCAAAAGTTGGCCCACAACAAGGACTTGAGCAAGAAGAAAAGTCCAGACATGTAAAGACTTTAAACCACCTACGTTGAAATGATAAATTAAGAGATTGGATAGGAAAAAGAAAAACCAGATATAATTAACAGCAACAAAGGCAGTATTCCCAACTACATAAGTCAGCATAAGGTTCCAATATATCCAAGATAGGCGCTGGCTCTTAGTTGTTAAAACACCCAAATACGCCACTACAAATAGAATATCAATCAATGAATGCCAGACAGGTAGCTCCCCAGTCACTACAGGTAGGATGGGGAAAATCATAAAAATTAAACTGGTCCAAAACATATAGTGTATGCTTTTCAGTCTTTCAAGCATTAAGCATTCTCCTTATGACCTTGAAGGTAAATGGTCAAACCAAACAAAACTGCTGAAAAAACAAGTAGATAAACTGTGGCTGATAAATTGATGGCACCCTCATTTAAGAAGGTCTTGATCAATTCCATCAACTGATAGGTTGGCAGGCACTTCCCGATTGCTTGCATCCAGTCTGGAAATAAAGAGATGGGCATCCATAGTCCGCCTAAAACAGCCAATCCTAGATAAAGAAGATTGCCCACGACAGACATCAACTGACTAGTTGGTAAGAGAGTCAAGGCCAAACCAAGGGCTACAAAAGCTACACTTCCAACTATCAGCAAGAGCGCAGCACCAACCCCGCTTCCTAGAGGCATGTCCACACCTCTTACAAAATGCCCAACTGAGAAAACAACCAAAATTGAGACCAAATAATCAGCTATCATACTTGTTATCTTTGATAGATAATATTCTACCATATTTACGGGGCTATGGCGCAATGTTTTCTGCCAGTTGTTGATCTTGTCGGTATGTAAGACAGCTGGGAATGAAAAGATAGCGGTCGACATCATGGAAAAGGCCGTCATGGAGATGAGGTAGTCACGCATAAAATTAGCCGGTCCACCTGGTGTGTCCTCGTACATGCCAGAAAAGAATAAATAGAAGGCCGTCGGCATCCCCACTGATAAGAGATAATAGACTAGTTGCCGTTTGGTTAATAGGAATTCTATCTTATTTAATGCGATCCATCGTTTCATCTTAGTCATCTCCCTTTTGTGTTTCTTCAAAGATTGTATCCAGCAAACTGCGGTTATTAACTTCAATTTCTTGTATGCTACATCCTGCTTGAACTAACAGTTGCCAGAAAGCATTTGCCTCTCGTGTGACTACTTGTAGAGCATCCTGTTTTTGTACCCAGTTTTCAACCAAGTTTGACTGCTCAACGACTTCCTTGTAAGCCAAAGGAAGGATAAAATGCTTTTCAATCTCCTCACTACGCATGGCTAGAGGCGTCGTATCACGAATCAACTCTCCCTTATTCAAGACCAAAATCCGGTCAGCTGTATGCTCTACCTCTTCGATATAATGGGACGAATAGAGAATAGTGACTCCCTGCGCTTTTAGGTCCTGAACAATTTCCCAAAAACGTTGACGGGTAGAGGTATCCATGGCAGCAGTTGGCTCATCTAAAAAGACAAGCTTTGGTCGCCCAATCAAGGTCAAGACAAAAGAGAAAAGACGCTTTTGTCCACCTGACAATTTTTCTGCCAATTGCTCTTTTTGTTGCTGATCAAACTGCAATAGTTGATTGATTTCCTGGTTGCTCAAGGGATTTGGGTAAATGCTTTGAAAGAAAGCAATCAACTCTTTGACCTTTAATTTTTGAACGATAACATTTTCTTGAGGCAGATAACCTCTAATATAATCTAACTGAGAACTCGTCACTGACAAGCCTTGGATGGATACTTGACCGCTTGTGACCAGTTTATCTCCAAGCAGACAGTCCAAGAGTGTGGTCTTCCCAGCACCATTGGGCCCAATCAAGGCGACGCATTCACCTTCAGCTACCTCAAAGGAAATATCCTTCAAAATAGCCTTGCCCTTGATGTTTTTATTTAGGCTTTCTACCTTAATCATGTTCATGATATTCTCCTTTCAGCCACTCCTTTCCCATAGGAAAGGCGATAAAAATCATAAATCCTAGTCCCCAGGCACCACGGATGAATTGGTGAAGGAAGGCTTGATCAAACCAACCTGTAAACATTTCTACCAACCATACCACTAGTGATAGTCCAATAAAAAGATAGAGAATCGCTTTTTTCATTTTTCAAACTCCTTTTTCACATCTGAGACCAATTTCAAGCCTTCTCGGATCAACCAAGACATCATGCCAAATCCTGCAAACAACTCCCAAGGAAAATGATAGAAGTCTTCGTCCAATCCTGAGAACATGAGATAAGTCATGACTCCTGCTGCTATTAAGCTCATTGCGACAATCATTTTATTTTTCATCTCTTCTTCCTCCATTTGATACATCTAGTATAATTCTTTGAAGGTAGAATCACTAGAAGCTTCTGTCATGAGGAAATATGACAAATGTCATAAAAAAAGAAAGTTGTAAAATCAACTTTCTTTTTAATCTATTAAATTCTTATTCCACACTGAATAGGTATGGGTAAACTGGTTGTTGGCCTTGGTGAATCTCGACTTCAACATCTTCGAATTCTTCTGCGATTTCTTGAGCAATTTCATTGGCAAGTTCTTCGCTTCCGTCTTCACCGACATAGAAGGTTACGATTTCACTATCTTCATCCAACATATGTTTCAATGTTTCTGTCAAGGTCTGGTGCATGTCAGGGTTTGACACGAGAATTTTCCCATCAACCATACCAAGATTATCGTTTTCATGGATTTCTAAACCATCGATTGTTGTATCACGCACAGCTGTTGTGACGCTTCCGCTAACGACATCGCTAAGGGCTGCAGTCATACGCTCTTGGTTTTCTTCGATAGACTTGCTTGGATCAAAGGCAAGAAGACTTGTCAAACCTTGTGGCAAAGTACGAGCCTCTACCACTACTGCTGGTTGCTCCAAAACTTCTGCTGCAGATTGAGCTGCCATGAAAATATTCTTGTTGTTTGGTAGGAAGATGATGTTACGAGCGTTGACCTGTTCAACAGCCTTGATAAAGTCTTCTGTTGAAGGGTTCATAGTTTGACCGCCTTCGATAACATAATCCACACCTTGAGAACGGAAGATATCTGCTAGACCTTTACCAGCCACTACAGCAATCAAAGCATACTCTTTTTCTTCAGCTGGTTTGCTAACTTGAGCAGCTTCTTTCTCAACCTGTGCTTCGTGTTGGTTACGCATATTGTCAACTTTTACCTTGACCAAGCTACCATATTTGAGACCTTCTTGCATAACAAGTCCTGGATCTTCTGTATGGACATGGACTTTGACAATTTCATCATCATTGACAACAAGGAGAGAAGCCCCGAGTTCATTCAAGTAGTTACGGAATTCGTCGTAGTCAAAATCTTTGGCATAGGTTGGACCTTGCTTAAGAGCTACCATGATTTCAGTACAGTAACCAAAGGTGATGTCCTCAGTCGCTACGTGACCAGCTACAGACTTATGATGTTCAGCATTGATCATTTCACTCATGTTGGCCGGAGTCGCTACAAAGTCCTCAGATGCAATATATTCACCAGTAAGGGCTGAAAGGAAACCTTCATAGATGAAGACCAGTCCTTGACCACCTGAATCCACAACGCCAACTTCTTTCAATACTGGAAGCATGTCTGGTGTTTTAGCTAGAGCTGTTTTAGCACCTTCCAAGGCTGCGCGCATGACTTCAACAGCGTCATCTGTTTGCTCAGCTTTTTTCTTAGCACCGATAGCAGCTCCACGAGAAACTGTCAAAATCGTTCCTTCAACTGGTTTCATAACTGCTTTGTAAGCAACTTCCACACCTGATTGGAAGGCAAGGGCCAAGTCTTGACCTGTTAACTCGTCTTTATCCTTGATAGCTTGTGAAAATCCACGGAAAAGCTGAGACGTAATAACACCTGAGTTTCCACGCGCACCCATCAAAAGACCTTTGGCAAGAATGCTCGCTACCTCTCCAACTGTAGAAGCTGGCTTGTCTGCAACTTCTTTGGCTCCATTTTCAATGGTCATTCCCATGTTTGTTCCAGTATCTCCATCTGGAACTGGAAAGACGTTTAATGAATTGACATATTCAGCTTGCTTATTCAAGCGAGTTGATGCAGCCTGCACCATTTCTTGAAATAAGCTAGTAGTAATTTTTGACACGGTTATTCTCCTACAACTTTGATATTTTGAATGTAGACATTTACAGTCTGAGCAGTAATTCCAAGTTGGTTTTCCAAACTAAAACGAACACGCTCTTGAATGTTTTTTGACACTTCGCTAATCTTTGTTCCGTAGCTCAACACGGTATATACATCAACTGCAATACTGCCATCTTCGGCTGCCTTTACGACGACACCTTTGGAATAATTTTCCTTACCTAGAAGGGCTTGGAAATTATCTTTGAGGGCATTTTTACTAGCCATACCGACCACACCAAAAATCTCAGTTGCTGCTCCACCTACGACGGTTGCAATCACTTCATCTGTTAGTTCGATTTGACCATCTTTTGTATTAATTTTTACAGTCATCCTTTTTACCTCAACTAGTTGATACTCTATTTTATCATATTTCAGCCCAAGTGTAAAAGCAGAATACTGTATCAGCGGATATTTACTCTATTTTTCAAATGATTTTATACCTACAATAAAAGAAAAAAGACCCTGAGGTCTCCTTACTTTTATTATTAAACGCGTTCAACTTTACCTGATTTCAAAGCACGAGCTGAAGCCCAAACTTTTTTAGGTTTACCATCGATAAGAACAGTAACTTTTTGAAGGTTTGGTTTTACGGCACGTTTTGTTTGGTTCATCGCGTGTGAACGGTTGTTTCCTGATACAGTCTTACGACCTGTAAAGTAACATACTTTAGCCATTGTGTTTTCCTCCTATTAGATCTAATATAGCGGATGTGCTAGCACCACATACCGTACTATGTTATCACACTTTCTTTATTTTTGCAAGAGAATTGGAAGATTTTTTTATTTAACGTAGACAATTCCCAACTTCCCAAAAGCCACATCTCCACGGATAATCAAGGTTTTGCTGGTTGGGACTAGAGGAGTATCTGCCTTAGCTACGCCACAGAAAGTTTCTACCTTTAAATCAACTCCCCAATGTTGGGGAACATAGATAACTGCATTGCCAAAACCAACTTCCACTTTCAGAGTTGCGGTATCTCCTAAAATCTCTGCATTGTCATAATATATCTTGGCATTGCCAAAACCAACTTCTACTTGATCTTCTACCAATTCTTGCTCTTGCTTGTAGAAAGTCCCAGTCCCAAAAGCAACTTCCTTATCTGTAAGAATGGTCTTTTTACCATCATACCACCATTTTTTCCCATTCCAAGTTCTGTTAGAATGAGTGAGTGCGCTGACACCCATTACGATTAAAATACTTGCCCAGAACAATGACTGATTGGGAATTGGTAAAATGCCATAAAAGTGGTTAGCAATCATTAAGGCTACTAGAGCTGTAAAAGAGGCTGAAGTTAAGTGACGACGCAACAAAGCTCCAACTGATTGATAGGCAAAAAATGCAATACCAAGCAAGGGCCAAATTTGCCCACCGAATGAAGGGATTCCAAAATTTCCTTGTAATAATATTAAAGCTGCCAATACTAGCAACACAATACCAAATGCTTTCTTTTTCATGTTCTTACCTCATGTTTCTTAGATTTTCTTTTAGGAGGGATTGGTAATGTCGTGAGACATGAACCTCCTTGTGGGTCTGATAAAAGGAAATGGTGCCCGTTCCTGAAAAGGACTTGTCCACCGAGTAAACTTGCCGAATATTAGCAATGGTCGACTTGGATACTCGACTGAAATAACGGGGCAGGATAGACTCTAACTCATAGAGTTTAAGTCGAACCTCGTAGGCATCTTTCTGGGTATGGGCGTAAATCTTGTTCCCCTCTGTTTCAAAGAAAAGAATTTCCGACAAGTCCAGATAATATTCACCCGTCCCCTTGTAAAAAATCAACCTAGGAGACTTGGATTCTTGCAAGAGGCGCTGTAAATCCGCAATCTCATCTGTCAAAGCCGCTGCCTTGATGACAATTTCAGTTTCCTCTAAATTGCTGTCAATTTCGATTCGTAACTTCATTCCATATCCTTTCTGACTCTACTATATCAAAGCCAAAATAAGAAAACAAGAGCAAAAAAGCAAGTGGTTACTTTAACCCCGTAAGTGGTTCTAGGGCCACCTTAACTTGCAGGTCAAAATAGAAAGAAAATCACACCCCACACAAGGGCACAAATATAACCAACCACTACATCCTTGGGATAATGCACTCCCCCTAAAACTCTCACTAGACCGAGGAAGGCTGACAAGACTAACAAGATAATCCCTACAGATAAACTAGCATGAAAGCAAGCCATGGAGATAATGGTTGCTGAAAAGACATGACGACTGGGCATAGATCGACCAGGACTATCTCTGTCAAGCAAGGGTTTAATAGTCCATTCCTCATAAGGCCTAGGAGCATTGATTTTCTTACGAAGAAAGGACAAAATCACAAAACCTGACGCAGGGACAAACACATAGATCCAGACCTGTTTCCCAAGTCCTTCTTGGAAGTAGGTAGTGGCTAATAAGGTTAGATAAACTATAGGCATAACTACTGTCATGAAGCGATTAAAAGTTCTTAACAAGCTCAGAAGAAAGGGCTCATTTTTAATCTTACCAGCAATGTGGTCATACCATTCTTGATAATTTTTCATATATTTTCTCATCACTTACTCAAATTTTGCTTATAGGGAAGCACTTGTCTTCTAGTATAGTGCAGAAAAAGAAGGCCGTCAAGCCTTCTTTGGGTTTATTCTTCCGCTTCATCTTCTGTAAACTGACTGTTGTAGAGGTCAGCGTAAAAACCAGCTTGCGCCATTAGCTCATCATGATTGCCTTGCTCAATGATATTGCCATCTTTCATGACAAGAATCAGATCAGCATTACGGATGGTTGACAAGCGGTGGGCGATGACAAAGGAAGTTCTTCCCTCCATCAAACGATCCATAGCTTTCTGAATCAATTCCTCTGTACGGGTATCAACAGAAGAAGTCGCCTCATCTAGGATTAGGAGTGGAGCATCTTTCAGCAAAGCACGAGCAATGGTCAAGAGTTGTTTTTGTCCGACAGACAAGGTCACTGTGTCGTCCAAGACTGTATCGTAACCATCTGGTAGGGTCATAATAAAGTGGTGAATCCCTACAGCCTTGCTAGCTTCAATCACGCGCTCATCACTAATACCTGTTTGGTTATAGATGAGATTGTCTCGGATAGTGCCTTCAAAGAGCCAAGTGTCCTGCAAGACCATTGAAAAGGCATCATGCACTTCCGAACGCTTCATCTCCTTGGTATCGACACCATCAATACGGATGCTTCCCTTATCAATCTCATAGAACTTCATCAAAAGATTGACAATGGTTGTCTTACCAGCTCCAGTAGGTCCGACAATGGCAACCTTTTGACCTGCATGAGCGGTCGCAGAAAAGTCATGAATAATGGTTCGCTCTGGTGTATAACCAAAGGAAACTCGATCAAAGACTACTTGACCTTTCATATCGCTCAATTGTCTTTCTTTATGGGATTCATCTTCCATTTCATCTTCGGCTAAGAATTCGAAGACACGTCCCATGGCTGCGCTAGCCTGCTGAAGACTGGTAATCCCTTGAGCAATTTGGGAAAGGGGTTGAGAAAAGATCCGAACGTAGGCCATAAAGGCAACGATAATCCCTATACTAATCTGCCCATTCAGAGCTAAGGCTGCACCAACAATAATCACCAAGGCATAGCTAAAGTTCCCAATAAACACCATAATCGGCATCATAATCCCTGAAATAAACTGAGATTTCCAGATACTGTCATATAGACGATGGTTTAATGTCGCAAACTCTTCTTTCGTGCTCTCGATAGCATTGTAGCTAGTCACCACATTATGACCAGAGTACATTTCTTCCACATAACCATTTACAGCTGCCAAATCCTGTTGCTGACTCTTAAAGAAGCCCTGTGATTTGCCCATAAAGACAGACACGAAAGCAAAACCAATAAGAGTTGAAACAACCGTCACCAAGGCTAAAATCCAGTTCATGCCAAACATGGTTACTAAGACCGCCACGACCAGTAAACTAGATGAGAGAACTGTTCCTAGACTTTGATTGAGAGACTGAGCTGCAGTGTCAACATCATTGGTTACACGAGACAAGGTATCCCCTTGAGAATGTCCATCAAAATATCTCAATGGTAGGCGATTAATTTTATCTGCAATAGCTGTTCTCAAACGCTCTGAAAAACGTTGAATGGCTGTTGTAAACAGGAAGGCCTGCAAATAATTTGATAAGAGTCCAATCACATAAATCACGGCCAAAAAACCACCAATAGCTGCAACCGCCGCGACATCCACACTTGTTTCCAGACCACTTGCAATGATATTGGTCATTTCCTTGATACGGGTTGGACCATATACAGTAATGATATTGGATACGATTGTTGCTAGAAAGGCTATCAGAAGGGCAAACTGGAGGCCTGCAAGATAGGGTTTACTCTGTTTCAAAAGAGATATTTTCTTATTTTCCATGTTCCAATTCCTCCTTCGATAGTTGTGAATAGGCAATTTCTTGGTAAACTTCGTTATTAGCTAGAAGTTCCTTGTGGGTGCCTTGTCCCACGACTTTACCTTGATCCAAGACCAAAATCAAATCTGCATCCATAATCGTTGAGATACGCTGTGCGACAATGAGCTTGGTCATAGACTTAGTTTTTTCAGCTAAATCTTGACGTAAAACTCGGTCTGTCTTGTAGTCCAAGGCTGAGAAGGAGTCATCAAAGATGAGGATTTCTGGTTTCCGAGCCAAGGCACGCGCAATTGCCAGACGCTGTCTTTGACCACCTGAGAAGTTGGTTCCTCCTTGGGCCACTTCTGACGCTAAGCCCGCTTCCTTGTCTTCGATAAAGTTCTTAGACTGGGCCAATTCCAAAGCTTGCCACATAGCCTGCTCACTAAGCGGTGTTTCTTGACTGTGTCCAAAGTCTAAATTGCCCTTGACATTACCTGAAAAGAGAACCGCTTTCTGAGGAATGTAACCAACCTTGTTGCGTAAGTCTTCCAAGTCATAGTCTTGAACATTGACACCATCCACCAGAATTTCTCCTGCCGATACGTCGTAAAAACGTGGAATCAGATTGACCAGAGTTGATTTACCAGAACCTGTTGACCCAATAAAGGCCACTGTTTGACCCTCTTCTGCCTTGAAGCTAACATGTTCAATAACCGCCTCCGAATTTGTCGCATAACGGAAGGTCACATCCTTAAATTCGACCTGGCCTTTGAGGTTTTCATCAGCCTGCTGGACTTGGGCAGGATTTCGGATAGAGGAATGCAAATCTAAAACTTGATTAATCCGCTTAGCAGAGACCATAGTTCGGGGAAGAACGATGAAGAGCGCCCCCATGAGAAGGAAGCCCATGACAACCTGCATGGCATAAGACATGAAAACAACCATGTCACTAAAGAGAGACAGACGCGCTGTTGTAGTAGCGTCGTTGACTACATAGGCCCCAATCCAGTAAATCGCCACACTCAAACCACTTGAAATCCCCATCATGATTGGATTCAAAATAGCCATGAGACGATTGACAAACAAATTCAAGCGTGTCAGCTCATCATTTGCTGCTGCAAATTTGTCATTTTGGTAATCCTCTGCATTGTAGGCACGAACAACACGAATACCTGCTAAGCTTTCACGAGTAATACTGTTCAGTTTATCAGTCAAACTTTGAATCAAAGACTGTTTTGGAAAGGCTAACGTCATCAAAATGGTCGTCATCAAAACGTTGACAATCACTGCCACAAGTACGGCCCAGAGCCAGTATTCTGAATGACCTAAAATCTTCCCGATAGCCCAGATAGCCATAATCGGACCACGCGTAACTACTTGCAAGCCCATGGTAATCAACATCTGAACCTGAGTAATATCATTGGTAGTACGAGTTAGAAGACTGGGAATAGAGAATTTCTTAATCTCTGTCTGCGAGTAATCCAAAACTCGGTTAAAAATGTCGCTTCTCAACCTACTAGTATAGGAAGCAGCAACTCTGGACGCAAAAAATCCAACTGCAACTGCGGACAAGAAGGCCAGAAAGGACATTCCCACCATCATACCTGCTGACTGCCACAACTCATCCAAGTTGGTTCCCTGAGTTCCCAGTAAATCCGTGATTTTAGAGATATAGGTCGGCACTTCCAGCTCTAGATAGACCGAAAAGCAAGTAAAGAGAATGGCTAGTAAAATCATCCCCCATTCTTTTCTACTAATTCGTTTGGCTAATTTCTTCATTCTCTCCTCCTATTCCCCTGATATTTTCCTGTAGTTGACCGAGAACTTTCTCAAAAATCAGTAATTCATCTTCATCAATGTCTTCCATCAACTGCTTATCAATTCGTTCAAAAAAGGCCTTAACCTGTTGCATTTGAGAACGCGATTTGTCTGTCAGACGAACAAACTTAGCCCGCTTATCGACAGAACTCGCCTCCAATTCCACCAAACCATTTTGCACCATACGCTTAACTAGATTACTAGCAACAGACTTGCTAATATTGAGTTCCTTCTCAATATCTTTAATCAAGACCAAGTCTTGGTTTTCCCTACGGCTATCCAAAAAACGCAACACCTGACCTTGCGGTCCACCCATAAATTCAATACCACAACGTTTGGCTTCCTTTTGTACCATCAAATGAATCTGGTGACCAAAACGCTTAAAGACTAACATCGGTTTATCCATGATGGCTCCTTTCTAATTCTTGTGTTTAGTTCTCCTAGGAACTAAATAAGTTTTCATGAGAACTATTTTATCACTTTGAGGAGGGATGTCAAGAAAAAAGTTTTCATGAGAACTATCTTAGTTTAAATTGACATTAGGCAATATCTTTTATATAATAAGCGCTAACTACTGTGGATAGAAATCCATTCACTCAATGAAGGGAGAAAACTTTCAAATGAAACCAGAAGAAAAAAGAGTTTTAGGAATCTTAGCAACCATTTTTGGAGCCATCGCACTTTTAGGATCCTGGATCCCGTTTATTAACTATCTATCGTTGTTCATCGGCATCGTCGCATTTATCTTGGGGATTATCGGCCTTATCGTCAACCTCAAAAAACGGAAAACAATGGCTATTATCGGAACATCCCTGGCAGTTGCCTCTGTTGTACTTTTCTTTACGAGTCAGGTACTATACGCTGATGTCTACAAAGAGTATGCCAAGGAGTTTAACCGTTCCTACATGAATACGAGTGCCTCAATGGAACGCGAAAAAGAAAGCAGCTCAACAGACGATACCTTCACCTGGACCCAAGAACAGTTCGACGCCTTAATCGAAGGCGACCTTGACAACAAAGGAAAAGGTGGTACCAACTACAAGGATATTATCGACAAACACGGAAAGCCAGATTCCGAGTTTGACTTCACTCTTGGGGGTTACAATACGAAAAAAATCACCTATATCTCCATTGGGGACAAGGCCAAGACTGTTACCTTAACTTTTGCAAAACAGGACAATGGAGAGCTCTTGCTCGTCCAAAAACATGCAGTCGGTCTAGATCTAGAAAAAAGCAAGCAACAAAACGATTCTGAAACCTGAGTCTAAGTTCAAATATCAAAAAAACGAACAGCTAGTAAAACTGTTCGTTTTTCTATTAGAATCCATCTACGTTTGTGTAGATTTTTTGTACGTCTTCGTCGTCTTCAAGGACGCTGTAGAGTTTTTCAAAAGTTTCAAGGTCATCGCCTGACAATTCCACTTCTGACTGAGGAATCATTTCCAATTCAGTCACTTGGAATTCTTGGATACCTGATTCACGAAGGGCAACGATAGCCTTATGAAGGTCAGTTGGCGCTGTATAAACCGTGATTGTTCCTTCTTCTGCTTCTACATCGTCCACATCCACATCTGCTTCTAGCAATTGCTCAAAGACTGCATCGGCATCTTCACCTGCAAATACGATAACTCCCTTGTTGTCAAAGAGGTATGAAACCGAACCTGAAGCGCCCATGTTCCCGCCGTTTTTACCAAAGGCTGCACGGACATTAGCCGCTGTACGGTTGACATTTGAAGTCAAAGTATCAACAATCAGCATAGAACCATTTGGTCCAAAACCTTCGTAACGTCCTTCTGTAAAGGTTTCATCTGTGTTCCCTTTAGCCTTGTCCAAAGCTTTATCAATAACGTGTTTTGGCACTTGGGCTTGTTTAGCACGGTCGATAACGAATTTCAAAGCTGAGTTTGATTCTGGATCTGGATCACCTTTTTTAGCTGCTACATAGATTTCTACACCAAATTTTGCATATACTTTAGAGTTAGCTCCATCTTTAGCCGTTTTCTTGGCTACGATATTGGCCCATTTACGTCCCATTAGGAATCTCCTTTTTTCACATTTTAATCTTTCTTATTATAACACAAGTTTTTTCGATTTTCACTAGAGGAAATGGATTTTATTCAGCAAATCGAGCTATGATGACACTTTTGTTGCCAAGATGGCCTTACCTTCTTTTATCAAGGGGTGACGAAACAGTGAGAAATACAGTTGGATAGTCATGGCAACCCAGATAAGGGGTTCGCAAAGGATAACTCCCTTATAGCCCGCCCAAGGGATAATCAAGCACACAAAAGCAATTTTCCCAATTAGTTCGATAAAGCTAGAAACCAGAGGAAGGATTTTTTGCCCCAAGCCCTGCAAACAATTGCGATAAATTAACAAGAGACTCAAAATAGGATAAAAAGCTGAGCTGATTTGCAGATAGAGACTGCCATTTCCTACCAAGTAGCTATCCGTCGAACTAGCTAAGAAGGAAACCAAGGCTGGACTGGCAAAAAAGAGGAAGATACAAACAAAAACTGCCCAGGATATACTTAAACGACTGCCGATTCTAAGACCTTGGACAATGCGGTCTGGGCTCTTAGCACCTAAATTCTGCGAAGCAAAGGTCGTCATCGAAGCGGAAATAGCGGTCATGGGAAGAAGGGCGAAGGCCATAATGCGTCGAGCTGCTGTTTGAGCACTAATAATCACGGCTCCAAAGGTATTAACAGAAGACTGTAAAATCACACTACCAATGGACACAATTGAACTCATCAAGCCCATAGCCAAACCTTGCTCCAAGAGATCGGCGTATAAGGCCTTGTCCCATTTGAAATGCTTGAGTTGAGGGAGTAGCTCAGGCACACTCTTACGGATATAATAAAAGCAAAGAACCGCTGATAAACCCTGCGAAATGATGGTAGCAAGTCCCGCCGATTGAACTCCAAGATGCAATTGCGTAATAAAATAGAGATCCAGAACCACATTGACCAGAGCAGAGAAAATCAAAAAACCAAGGGCAGCTAAACTGTCCCCAATAGACCGCAACAAGCCTGCAAAAAGATTATAGGCAAAGCTGACACCGACACAGGTCACAATCATAGAAATATATTGATAAGATTGAGGAAGGATTTCTGCAGGAGTATCTAAATATTGCAAGAGTGGATACAGACCGACAAATCCCAGCAGCATAACTACAATACTCAAAAGAGCACCTAAAATCCAGGTGGCTGCTACTGCCTCCTTGATTTTAGTGAAATTCCGAGCTCCATAATAACGGGCAATGACAATTCCCATGCCATTGCCAACACCAAGAGTAAAACCTACAATCAGATCAAAAATCGCTGTCGTGGCTCCTACTGCAGCCAAGGATTCTTGACCAAGAAATCTTCCAACAATCAAGACATCAGCAGTATTATAGAGCTGTTGAAAAATATTTGATAGCAAGATTGGGAAGGCGAAGCTTAAGAGCGAGGGAAGAATCGGACCATGTATCAGGTCCACTGTTCGTTTTTTATTCATAAGGCTATTATATCAGCTTTCGAAAGGAGCGACAAGAAACAGCAAACTATAGATGATCTAAAAACTTGAATCAAAAACCAAAAAAGCAGCGGATGTTCTCCACTACTTTAACAGCTTATTCTTCAATTTCGATTTCAAGTTCGTCGCCTAGGTCAAGTGTAACTTCTTCATTCACAGAATCTACTTGAGCTGCTTCATCTTTTTTAGTTTCAACACCTTCTACAGAAGCTTCTTCTCCATCAATCAAACCAAATTGAACACGGACTTGATGATCAATCTCATCAAAGACTTCTGGGTTATCTGCCAAGTATTTCTTAGCATTTTCAGAACCTTGCCCGATTTTCTCATCCTTGTAAGAATACCAAGCTCCTGCTTTTTTGATGATATCCAAATCGCTTGCGATTTTCAATAATTCACCAGTCTTAGAAATCCCTTCTCCGTACATGATTTCAACGAAGGCTTCCTTAAATGGTGGAGCTACCTTGTTTTTCACGACCTTGATTTTAGTTTCTTTACCGACATTGGTATCTTTTTGGTCACCAGTTCCCTTGATTTGTGTGCTTCCACGAACATCCAAACGGACTGATGCGTAGAATTTCAGAGCACGTCCACCAGGAGTTGTTTCTGGATTTCCAAACATCACCCCAACTTTTTCACGCAATTGGTTGATAAAGATGGCAATTGTTTTGGTTTTATTGATAGAAGCACCAAGTTTACGCATAGCCTGGCTCATCATACGAGCCTGCAAACCAACGTGGCTATCACCGATATCTCCATCAATTTCCGCACGAGGCACAAGGGCAGCAACTGAGTCGACCACGACAAGATCTACAGCACCTGAGTCAATCAATTTTCCTGCAATCTCAAGACCTTGCTCTCCTGAGTCTGGTTGTGACAAGAGCAATTCGTCAATGTTGACACCAAGGGCCGCAGCATAAGCTGGATCGAGAGCATGTTCCGCATCAATAAAGGCAGCAATACCACCTTCTTTTTGCGCTTGCGCAACTGCATGAAGAGCAACCGTTGTCTTACCAGATGACTCTGGTCCGTAGATTTCGATGATACGTCCCTTAGGATAACCACCTGAACCAAGGGCAATATCAAGCGCCAAGGAACCTGAGCTCATCACCTGCACCTTTTGCTCTGCACGTTCACCTAAACGCATGATTGAACCCTTACCAAAGTCTTTCTCAATCAATTTAAGAGCGTCATTCAAGGCTTTTTCACGTTCAGCCCCGAATTTTTTTGAAATTTCATCTAATTTTTTTGGTTTTTTCGCCATTCTATTCTCCTACATTCTAATGGTCCTTAGACCTATCTACTATTATATCAAAAGTTAGTCACTTAATAAAGCCTTGCGAACTAGGTTAAAGGCATGCATAACCGCAATGTGACGTACATCTGCTCGACTTCTGCCTCCAATATTAATCTTGATAACCTCAGTTCCTTGCTCTTGAGCCAAGCCTATGAAGACTGTCCCAGCTGGATGTCCTTCCAGGCTATCTGGTCCTGCCACTCCAGTCAAACTAAGGCCAAAATCAGACTGGGTCTTGATTCGTGCCTGCTCAGCCATCTTCTGAGCTGTAAATGCAGACACCACACCATGTTCTTCTAAATCCTTGGCAGGAATATCCAACATCTTTGATTTCTCCTCCAGGCTATAGGTCACGAAACCACCCTTAAATATACTTGAAGCTCCTGAAAAATCCGCCACAGTAGCTTGGAAAAGCCCTGCCGTCAAACTCTCTGCAGCCGTGATAGTTTTCCCTTGTTTTTTCAGTTCTTCTACCACAATGCTGGCCAAGCTAGCCTCCTCTCCATAACCATAACAGAGGTCTCGTAAAGAAATTCCTTCGAAAGTCTGGCAGTCCAAGATTTGATTTTCCAAGATATCCAGCGCTTGATTCGCCTCTTCTTGACTGCTAGCCTTTGTTGACAGACGCAGAGTGACTTCTCCTGTCTTAGCATAAGGGGCCAAGGTCGGATCTGTTTGATTATCAATCAAATCAGCTAAAATCGTCACCAGCTGACTTTCGCCAATTCCAAAGAAACGAAGAACTCGGGAATACAGCTTGCTCCCTGTCATCAACTTGGGTAGAAGTTGGTTTAAGACCATGGGTTTCAATTCACTTGGCGGACCAGGAAGGACGACGTAGGTCACTCCATCGATTTCCAATATTCCTCCCACAGCCAGTCCTGTTTCGTTGGGCAGCGGAGTCGCTCCTTCTACAATTTGAGCTTGTCTTTCGTTATTCGGTGTTCGGGCATAGTCTGGTCGCTGGGCAAAAAAGACATCCAACTTCTCCTGGGCCTGAGAATCAAAGACTAATTCTTTCCCTAAGAATTTAGCTAAGGTTTGTTTGGTCAAATCGTCCTCAGTTGGCCCCAAACCACCTGTCAAAATCACCAGACTGCTACGTTTATTGGCAATTTCGAGCAAAGACAAGAGACGAGCTTCATTGTCTCCTACAGCCGTCTGAAAATAGACGTCTACTCCAATCTCTGCTAGTTTTTCCGATAAAAACTGGGCATTGGTATTGACAATCTGTCCTGTCAAAATCTCTGTTCCAACAGCAATGATTTCTGCTTTCATGTTTCCTCCTACCTATCTATTCGTATTTTTTTGAAAAAATCGCAGGAAATTTCCCACGATTTCATTATTAATTTTGTTCTATTTCTACACTTGAAGCATTCGTTGGTGTAGCAGTTCTTCCAAGAGTTGCTTCGTATAACACAGCATTGGTTTCTACTTCAGTTACTTCCTCTTTACCTAGTGAACGACGTAAGAGATTTTGCATTTCTAACATATGCTCAGTTGTAACAATCTGGTAAGAAATGCCCTGCAGTTCAGCATCTTCTCCTCGCAATTGATGTGTTTCAATATTCTTGAAGGAATCTTGATAACCAAGTAATTGTGGAATACTTTTCGCTGATAAATCAATGTTGGTCTGCATATTGGTACTTAGGGCTTTTAAGATAGACTGATAGTGACTAACACTATTCAAGCTAAGAACTTTTTCAACAACCTTTTGAATGACTTCACGCTGACGCTTCTGACGTCCGTAGTCCCCTTCTGGATCTTGGTAGCGCATGCGAGAATAAACAAGAGCTTCTTCACCATTTAGAGTTTGCTGCCCAACACCAATAGAAATGGTATTAAATTCCTCTTGGTCACTAATAGAAATTGGGAAACCTAGCGTGTTATTGACAGTTATACCGCCCACTGCATCGACTAATTGTTGCAACCCCTGCATATTCACCATAACGTAACGATCGATATGAATATTCATCATTTTCTGGATAGTTGAGATTGCCAATTCCGCACCACCACCAGCGTAGGCGGCATTTAGTTTAGCTTCCTCAACACTACCATCTTTATGCTGAATTTTAGTCAAGATATCACGTTCCAAACTTAACATCGTTGTCTTTTTCGTGTGCGGATTAACCGTCAAGAGAATCATGGAATCACTATTTCCCTCCCAAGGGTCAGTTCGTTCCACATTTCCAGTATCAACCCCCATTAAAAGGATTGTTAAGGGTTCAGTAGCCTCAATAACATTGGTTTCTTCACCAATTTTTTTATAAGTTCTTGATAAAGTTTCTGTACCTTGTTGATAAATGGTATAAGCAAAAACACCCACACCCAAAACTGTCACAGCTAGAAAAGCTAGCACCATTCCAATAATTTTTTTAACCATATTTCTATCAATCTATCAGTCTACCCATCAGGTAAACATCTATAAATTTCCCTTCTTCTATGTACGCACCGCGCTCTTGTCTACCTTCAATTACAAAACCTTGCTTTTGATATAAATGAACTGCAGCCTGATTACGAGTTTGGACAGTGAGTTGAAGTCTACGAAGAATGCCACTAGCCTGTGCCCATTCTACGACTTCTTCAAGTAACAAACTCCCCAGTCCATTATTCCAATACTTCTTACCAATCACAATAAAGAGATCTCCAATGTGACGAACTCTCTTACGTTGATCAGCTGTGATATTTACAAAGCCAGCAATTTCATCATTCAGCAAGGCTAGTAAAGTGATTTGATTTTCTGAATGAGCCTGTTTATCCAAAAACAACTCCATCTCAGTATCTGTCATCAAAATGCCATTCCTGTCCAGACTGGTAAAATCTGTTTCTACACTGACACGATTTAAAAATGTCACTAACTCAGCAGCATCATCAGATTCTGCTTCTCTAATGAGCAATTCATACTCCATGCTGAAGCTCCTCTAAAAGCTTTTCTGCACGCAAACCCTTTGCTTGGAAATGTAATCTGCGACCGTCTCCTTCTTTTAGAATTTCCAATTCTAAATAAGTATCTGGCAGGGCATCACCTAAGAGATTTCCCCACTCGATGACAGTCACCCCGCCACCAAAGAGAAACTCATCCAAATCAATAGAATCAGCATCCCCCTCTATACGATAAACATCTAAATGATAAAGAGGAAGACGACCTTCATACTCCCTCACAATAGTATAGGTTGGACTCTTAATCATCTGAGAAATATGTAATCCTTTAGCAAGGCCTTTTGTAAAGGTCGTTTTGCCGGCTCCAAGTTCTCCACTCAGAATTAAAACATCATTCTTTTCTAATAAACAGCCCAAACGCTCACCCAAGGACTGTAATTCTTCTTCACTTTTAGAGTACATGTTTCTATTATACCAAAAACTTGTTCTTTGTCTAGGTATTATCTATGAATTCTATATTATGAATTAAAAACTTGAACCAGTCCTTGTTATAATCTTAAAATAGGAACAGTAAAAAGACAACTAATAAGATATCTCTCATCAGGTGGCTATAAAATGAGACTTCCCAGCGAATGACTTTTGGCACCAACAGTCCTAGAAATAGCATTCCCAAGGCAATATAAAAGGTCATGGATAATAACATCCAAGGATTTCTGAGAAAGATTAGAATAGCTAGTCCACTAATAAAACACATTTCCTTCTTACCCAAAATCTTTTTCAATCCATTTACATACTTCTGAATCGGCAGAAAAACTAACAAATCAATACCAAATAAGAAAAAGAAACTCGGTAAAAAGTATTCCACAAACCCTTCTACGGATATTTTTCCTGTAAGGATATGGTCTATGACAATTAAGACTAAACCCAAAATATTTACTAAGAGCAATAGGCTATACAAGAATTGTTGCTTATCTTCTTTAAAAACTGAATAATGTTGATTTCCCTGCCCCCTATAATAGTTTAGCCCTGCACCAATACTGGCAAGAAGCAACATACCAACTAAATAATAGAAGCAGTTTTGATCTAACACCAAAGACCAAGTCGATAAACTTAAACAAGAACAGCTACTGATACCAAAAATCGTAAACAATAACAAAACACGAATTTGCTTTTTCATTTTTTCCATCATTCTTCCTCCCTTACTTGTTCTTATTATAGGCTAGAAATCCTCACCATTGCTAGAATATTTCTCAACTGTCAGTTTTCTACTCTAAAATGCAAAAAAATTTGATGCAGGTAACCCTTACATCAAACTTTTGCTATTTTTCTCAAACCAAAGAGCAATTTCTCGCTTAGCTGACTCTTCTGAATCTGAACCATGTACAACATTTTGAATAGCTTGATTTTCACTAGCAGCTTTTGCAAAATCACCTCGAATAGTGCCTGGTAAAGCTTCTTCTGGACGAGTCGCACCCATCATAGTCCGCCAAGTTTCGATTACTTTGGGACCAGAAATGATACCCACAAGAACCGGTCCTGAAGTCATGAATTCACGAATCGGTGGGTAAAAACTTTGGCCAACCAAGTCCTGATAGTGCTGGTCAATCAAGTCTTCTGAAACCTTTGAACGTAACTCCAATTTTTCAATTGTCAATCCACGTTGTTCGATGCGTTTCAATACTTCGCCCACTAATCCTCTTTTTACACCGTCTGGTTTAATGATAAAAAATGTTTGTTCCATACCTGTCTCCTTTGTCAGCTTCTTTCTTTTATACTCTTCGAAAATCTCTTCAAACCACGTCAACGTCGCCTTGCCGTAGGTATGGTTACTGACTTCGTCAGTTCTATCTACAACCTCAAAGCAGTGCTTTGAGCAACCTGCGGCTAGTTTCCTAGTTTGCTCTTTGATTTTCATTGAGTATTATTTTACCATATTTCATGGAAAAATGGAGAAAGTTTTCAGAAAAGAGAAAGAGAACCCGAAGGCTCTCTTATTCTCTTTTATTCTACTGTTTCTTCCACAGTTTCAACGGCAGTATCCACAACTACTTCTGTTGTTTCTTCATTTCCTTCTTCCTCTACTGGAGGATTAAGGTATTCTTCTTCGTTGATAGCGTGTGGTTCAAGGTTACGGTAACGGGCCATACCAGTACCTGCTGGGATGATCTTACCGATGATAACATTTTCTTTAAGTCCAAGGAGATGGTCTTTCTTACCACGGATAGCCGCGTCAGTAAGGACACGAGTTGTTTCCTGGAAGGAAGCCGCTGACAAGAAACTGTTGGTTTCAAGTGAGGCTTTGGTAATTCCCATAAGGACTGGACGACCTGTCGCTGGAACTCCACCTGCGATAAGGACATCTTTGTTGGCATCTGTAAAGTCATTGATATCCATGAGGGTACCCATGAGAAGATCTGTGTCACCTGGATCCATGACACGGACTTTACGGATCATTTGGCGAACCATTACCTCGATGTGTTTGTCGCCGATTTCTACCCCTTGGCTACGGTAAACTTTTTGTACTTCACCGAGAAGGTAAGTTTCAACTGACAAGACATCGCGAACTGCAAGGAGACGTTTTGGTTGGATAGAACCTTCTGTCAGAGCAGCACCACGCGCTACTTGGTCCCCAACTTCGACACGCATACGAGCTGTAAATGGAACGACATATTCACCTTCGCCAGTTTCACCCTTAACAAAGACTTTCTTAGTACGAGTTGAAGCATCTTCTTCAATAGCAGTAACTTGTCCTTTAACCTCTGTGATAACCGCTTCCCCTTTAGGATTGCGGGCTTCAAAGATTTCTTGGACACGAGGAAGACCCTGAGTGATATCGGTATTTGAGGCAACCCCACCCGTGTGGAAGGTACGCATTGTAAGCTGTGTACCAGGTTCCCCGATAGATTGGGCAGCGATTGTACCAACTGCTTCACCAACTTCAACCGCATCACCAGTTGCCAAGTTGATACCGTAACAGTGACGGCAGACACCGTGACGAGTGTTACATGTAAATACAGAGCGGATAGTCACTTCTTCCACACCAGCATTGACAATTTCACGCGCCTTGTCTTCTGTAATCAACTCATTTGGACCAATGATAACTGCACCAGTTTCTGGATGTTTAACAGTTTTCTTAGTGTAACGACCGTTGAGACGTTCTTCAAGAGACTCGATCATCTCTTTTCCTTCTGCGATAGAGCGGATCAAGAGACCACGGTCTGTTCCACAGTCGTCCTCACGAATGATAACGTCTTGGGCAACGTCAACCAAACGACGAGTCAAGTAACCTGAGTCGGCTGTCTTAAGTGCCGTATCGGTCATACCTTTACGGGCACCGTGAGTTGAGAAGAACATTTCGAGTACTGACAAACCTTCACGGAAGTTTGAAAGGATTGGCAATTCCATGATACGTCCGTTCGGAGCCGCCATCAGACCACGCATACCGGCAAGCTGTGAGAAGTTTGAGATATTACCACGGGCTCCAGAGTCCATCATCATAACGATTGGATTCTTAGGATCTTGGTTGGCAATCAAACGTTTCTCAAGTTTTTCACGGGCAGCACGCCATTCAGCTGTAACAGCATTGTAACGCTCGTCGTCTGTGATCATACCACGACGGAATTGTTTGGTAATTTGTTCTACACGTTTGTGTGATTCTTCAATGATTTCAGCCTTGTCATCAACGACTGGGATATCGGCAATACCCACTGTCAATCCTGCAAGAGTTGAGTGGTGGTAACCGAGGTTCTTCATGCGGTCAAGTAGGGCAGAAGTTTCTGTCGTACGGAAACGTTTGAAGATTTCAGCGATGATATTTCCAAGATTTTTCTTCTTGAATGGAGGGTTGAGTTCAAGATTGCTGATTGCTTCCTTGATATCTCCACCAAGTGGCAAGAAGTATTTAGCTGGAACGCCTTCTGTCAAGTTGGCATTGTTTGGTTCTTGCAAGTATGGTAGACCCTCTGGCATGATGTCGTTGAAGAGGATTTTACCAACTGTTGTAAGCAAGACCTTGTGTTTTTGCTCTTCTGTCCATGGTTTGTTGAGACTGTCTGTTGCAATACCTACACGTGAGTGGAGGTGAACATAGCCATTACGGTAAGCCATAACCGCTTCGTCACGGTCTTTGAAGACCATTCCTTCACCTTCACGACCAGCTTCTTCCATGGTCAAGTAGTAGTTACCCAAAACCATGTCCTGAGATGGAGTAACAACTGGTTTACCATCTTTCGGATTCAAGATGTGCTCAGCAGCGAGCATCAAGATACGAGCTTCTGCTTGGGCTTCTTCTGAAAGTGGTACGTGGATGGCCATTTGGTCCCCGTCAAAGTCAGCATTGTAGGCTTCACAGACAAGTGGGTGCAAGCGAAGGGCCTTACCATCAATCAAGACTGGCTCGAAGGCTTGGATACCCAAACGGTGAAGGGTCGGTGCGCGGTTCAAAAGCACTGGGTGTTCTTTGATTACTTCTTCAAGAATATCCCAGATACGCTCATCTCCACGTTCCACTAAACGTTTAGCCGCTTTGACGTTTTGCACGATATCACGGGCAACGATTTCACGCATAACAAATGGTTTAAAGAGCTCGATCGCCATTTCACGTGGCACACCACATTGGTACATCTTAAGAGTTGGACCAACGGCGATAACGGAACGTCCTGAGAAGTCAACACGTTTACCGAGCAAGTTTTGACGGAAGCGTCCTTGTTTACCTTTAAGCATGTGGCTCAATGATTTAAGTGGACGGCTACCTGGTCCTGTGATTGGACGACCACGACGACCATTGTCAATCAAAGCGTCAACCGCTTCTTGAAGCATACGCTTCTCATTTTGAACGATGATACCTGGTGCATTCAACTCAAGCAAGCGAGCCAAACGGTTGTTACGGTTGATAACACGGCGGTAAAGGTCGTTCAAGTCAGATGAGGCAAAACGGCCACCATCCAACTGCAACATTGGACGAAGATCTGGTGGAATAACCGGAAGGATGTTAAGAATCATCCATTCAGGTTTGTTTCCAGACTTGTAAAAGGCATCCAAAACATCCAAACGACGGATGGCTTTGACACGTTTTTGTCCAGTTGCTGTTTTCAACTCTTCTTTGAGTTCAGCAATTTCTTTTTCAAGATCTACTTGTTTCAAAAGGTCTTGGATAGCTTCGGCACCCATCTTGGCAACGAATGATCCATAACCATACTCACGCAAGCGCTCACGGTATTCGCGCTCTGTCATGATTGACTTGTGCTCAAGTGGTGTATCCTTAGGATCAATCACCACATAAGCCGCAAAGTAGATAACTTCCTCGAGGGCACGAGGGCTCATATCAAGGGTCAAGCCCATACGGCTTGGAATCCCCTTGAAGTACCAGATGTGAGATACAGGAGCTTTCAATTCGATATGTCCCATACGCTCACGACGAACTTTCGTACGCGTTACTTCAACCCCACAGCGGTCACAAACAATCCCTCTATAACGAATGCGTTTGTACTTACCACAAGCACATTCCCAGTCTTTTGTAGGACCAAAGATAACTTCATCAAAGAGTCCTTCACGTTCTGGTTTCAAGGTACGGTAATTGATTGTTTCAGGTTTTTTGACTTCTCCATAAGACCATGAACGGACTTTACTTGGAGAAGCTAGGGTGATTTGCATACTTTTAAAACGATTTACATCAACCACTATTTCTTCCCTTTCTATTCTAAGTGAACTGCTTTTTCTTACTCAGCAGCTTCTTCTGTTGCTTCCGCTTTTGTTGCTTTCTCAGCTTCTTCAGCTTCAAAGGCTGCTTTAGCCTCTTGTGCTGCTTTTTCGCGGGCTTTTTCAAGGTCATCTACGTGGATGACATCTTCGTCCATTCCTTCATCCAAGTCACGAAGTTCCACTTCTTGGTCATCTTCGTCTAGGACACGCATGTCAAGACCAAGAGATTGCAATTCTTTGACAAGAACTCGGAAGGATTCTGGAACACCTGGTTTTGGAATTGGTTTTCCTTTTGTAATGGCTTCATAAGCTTTCAAACGTCCGTTGATATCGTCAGACTTGTAAGTCAAGATTTCTTGAAGGACATTTGATGCACCATAGGCTTCAAGAGCCCAAACCTCCATCTCACCGAAACGTTGTCCACCAAACTGAGCTTTACCTCCGAGTGGTTGTTGGGTAACGGTTGAGTAAGGTCCGACTGAACGCGCGTGCAATTTATCATCAACCATGTGGTGGAGTTTGATCATGTACATGACTCCGACAGAAACACGGTTATCAAACGGTTCCCCAGTACGTCCATCGTAAAGGATTGTTTTGGCATCGCTATCCATACCAGCTTCTTTAACAGTTGACCAAAGGTCTTCAGAACTTGCTCCGTCAAAGACTGGTGTTGCGATGTGAATACCAAGAGTACGAGCTGCCATACCAAGGTGAAGCTCCATAACCTGACCGATATTCATACGTGATGGCACCCCAAGTGGGTTCAACATGATGTCGACTGGAGTTCCATCTGGAAGGTAAGGCATGTCTTCTACAGGAACGATACGAGAAACAACCCCTTTATTTCCGTGACGTCCGGCCATCTTATCTCCAACCTTGATCTTACGTTTTTGAGCGATGTAGACGCGAACCAGCATATTGACACCTGATTGCAATTCATCTCCATTTGCACGTGTAAAGATCTTAACATCACGAACGACACCATCGGCACCATGTGGTACACGAAGAGAAGTATCACGCACTTCACGAGATTTATCTCCGAAGATAGCGTGCAAGAGACGTTCTTCAGCTGAAAGGTCTTTCTCCCCCTTAGGTGTTACTTTACCTACAAGGATATCACCTTCTTTAACCTCAGCACCGATACGGATAATACCCATTTCGTCAAGGTCTTTAAGGGCATCTTCCCCAACGTTTGGAATTTCGCGAGTGATTTCTTCAGGCCCAAGCTTTGTATCGCGTGTTTCTGATTCGTATTCTTCAAGGTGAACAGATGTATAAACATCGTCTTTCACCAAGCGTTCGCTCATGATAACGGCATCCTCGAAGTTGTAACCTTCCCAAGTCATGTAGGCAACGATTGGGTTTTGTCCAAGCGCCATTTCCCCATTTTCCATAGAAGGGCCGTCAGCGATGAAATCGCCTTTTTCAACGACATCGCCAACTTTTACGAGAGTGCGTTGGTTGTAAGCAGTGCCTGAGTTTGAACGACGGAATTTTTGGATGTGGTAAACGTCCAATGAACCATCTTCACGACGAACTTCTACCTTGTCAGCATCTGCATAGGTAACTTTACCGTCATACTGAGCAATCACAGCAGCTCCTGAATCGTGGGCTGCTTGGTATTCCATACCAGTACCAACGTAAGGTGCTTTAGGATTAATCAATGGTACAGCCTGACGTTGCATGTTGGCTCCCATAAGGGCACGGTTGGAGTCATCGTTTTCCAAGAAAGGAATACATGCTGTCGCAACGGCAACTACCTGTTTTGGTGATACGTCCATGTAGTCAACAACATTAGCTGGATACTCTTGGTTGACCCCTTGGTGACGTCCCATGACAACTTTCTCAGCAAATGTTCCATCTTCATTCAGACGAGAATTAGCCTGTGCTACAGTAAATTCATCTTCTTCATCGGCTGTCAACCAAACGATTTCGTTCGTAACAACACCTGTTTCACGGTCAACTTTACGGTATGGTGTTTGAACAAAACCATATTTGTTCAAGTGTCCGTAAGATGATAAGTTATTGATCAAACCGATGTTAGGTCCTTCAGGTGTCTCGATTGGACACATACGACCGTAGTGAGTGTAGTGCACGTCACGTACTTCATATCCAGCACGGTCACGTGTCAAACCACCAGGCCCTAAGGCTGACAAACGGCGTTTGTGAGACAACTCAGAAAGTGGGTTGTGTTGGTCCATGAACTGTGACAACTGTGATGAACCAAAGAATTCTTTAACCGCAGCTGTTACAGGACGAATATTGATAATTTGTTGCGGTGTCAAGACTTCGTTATCTTGAACAGACATACGTTCACGGACATTACGTTCCATACGAGAAAGTCCAAGACGTACTTGGTTGGCAAGCAATTCACCAACCGCACGGATACGACGGTTTCCAAGGTGGTCAATATCATCTACACGGCCAAGTCCTTCAGCCAAGTTGAGGAAGTAACTCATCTCAGCAAGGATATCTGCAGGAGTGACGATACGAACCTTGTCATCTGGATTAGCATTACCGATGATCGTTACAACACGGTCTGGATCAGTTGGAGCAACAACCTTGAATTTTTGAAGAACAACTGGCTCAGTCACAACAGCTGCATCATTTGGAATGTAAACAATCTTGTTCAAATCACCATCCAAATGACTTTCAATGCTTTCAATCACACTACGAGTCATGATTGTTCCAGCTTCTACCAAGATTTCTCCTGTTTCAGAGTCTACCAATGGCTCAGCAATAGTTTGGTTAAGCAAACGTGTTTTAACATTGAGTTTTTTATTGATTTTGTAACGACCGACAGCTGCCAAGTCATAACGACGTGGGTCAAAGAAACGAGCTACAAGCAAGCTACGTGAGCTTTCAGCAGTCTTAGGCTCACCTGGACGAAGGCGTTCGTAAATTTCTTTCAAGGCTTCGTCTGTACGAGAGTCCATTGGGTTCTTGTGGATATCTTTTTCAACAGTGTTGCGAACCAATTCGCTATCACCAAAGATATCAAAGATTTCATCATCACCTGAGAAACCAAGCGCACGAACCAATGTCGTAAATGGAATCTTACGAGTACGGTCGATACGAGTATAGGCAATATCTTTTGAGTCGCTTTCAAGCTCCAACCAAGCTCCACGGTTAGGGATAACAGTTGAACCATAGCCCACTTTACCGTTTTTATCAACTTTGTCGTTAAAGTAAACACCTGGTGAGCGAACCAACTGCGAAACGATGATACGTTCACCACCATTGATGATAAAAGTACCCATTTCTGTCATGATTGGGAAATCACCAAAGAAAACTTCTTGAGTCTTGATTTCGCCTGTTTCTTTATTGATCAAGCGGAAGGTTACAAAAATTGGTGCTGAGTAGCTAGCATCGTGGATACGAGCTTCTTCTAGCGTGTATTTTGGTTCCTTGATTTCATATCCAACAAATTCCAACTCCATCGTGTCTGTGAAGTTTGAAATTGGCAATACATCTTCAAACACTTCCTTAAGACCGTGGTCTAGGAAATCTTTGAATGAGTCAGTTTGAATTTCAATCAAATTTGGTAAGTCAAGAACTTCTTTGATTCTTGAAAAACTACGACGGGTACGATGTTTCCCGTATTGAACGTCATGTCCTGCCAAGATGATTCTCCTTTGTAAATAAGTTCCAAGCCTTGTCAATCAGGCTTTTCTAATCGTCATATGGTTTTAAAAACCCCTATCACCGTGTCCTCTTGATAAATTTTCAGAATCTTTAAGTCTTTGTTACAAACACGCGAAATCCTGAAAAAAAGCACAAAAAGAGCAGCTAAATCTGACTTTTTCAGAAGATTTAACTGCTGTGAGCCTTGTCTGGACAATATTTCAGACAAAACCTACGACAAATGATTATTCATATTATACCCTATTTAGCTAGATTTTTCAAGGGGATTGATGAATTTTTGACAAAATCTTTTCCTATTAAAAAATTAAATTCAACAATCACTTTGCAAACTTCATTTTCGGTTCAATCGTTCAATAAAAATATAGTAAATTACGATTTTCCTATTTTATCCTAGGTTGTTTTTCTTGACTTTACCAGGCCTTTCTTTTAATATATATGTATAAATATATAGGGAGGTTTATGATGAATATCTTGCTGTCTAAAACTGAACAAGACTTGCTATTCTTACTGGAAGAATTAACCAAACACCATGATTGGATAGAAATTCCAGTCTTGGCTGAGAAGCTGAATTTTTCAATCGAAGAATTGCAAGAACACCTTTTTAAGCTCGAGCAATTGTTTCCTAACCTCCTGCTTCAATCAAGAAAAAAAGCATTCAATTGCAGTTTGAAGTCCAAAACACCTTGGATCCCAGGATTGCGATTTTTAAACAATCTGAAACCTATTCTTTTTTGAACCAGTTGTTTTTCAATGAGGGACAATCACTCGTGCAAATGTGTCAAGAACTTGTGATGAGTTGCGAACGAGTTCAGGAAATCATCCAACATCTAAATACTAAACTTCCACAACATTATGGCATCAGTATCCAACTTTCCCCTTTAGTCATGGAGGGAGAAGAAGAGGGCATTCGTGCCTTTTATCTAGACTACTTTAGCCAAAGTTACAGCTTTCTTGATTGGCCCTTTCCTTCTATTTCTGAAGAGACACTCACTCATCTGATTCAGCTATTTTTAAAGGCCCAACAAGTTTCACCCAACCTCAGCGGTCTACGGCAAATCAAATGTACCCTGGCTATCAATCTAGAGCGTTTTAACAAGAATCATTTCATTGAAAATCCTAGTCCGCTCTTAACCAGTCATTACAGCTCCCTCATGCAGATTCCCCAGTTTGAACAAGATATCAAAAAGCTAGCTAAAAAGCTCCATTTTGAAGCTACAAAGGAAACACTAGAACAGCTATTTTCAAACCCAGTAAAGTCTCCTCAAATCACAAACAATCCTAGCAATGGAGTACTGGGTGATATTCAACATATCCAAAAATCTTATCGTTTATTGAGCCAAATTCTAGAAGAACTAGCTAAAGAATTTCACCTACAGATTGAAAATCGCGAGGAATTGATTTGGCTCCTCCACTACACTGCCCAATCTGATTTCTTTCATTTACTCAGTAACCAGTCTCTCGACAGACAGAAATCCCAAATTTTAAGCAGTTATCAAGTAGAATTTCCAAAACTATTTGAAGTAAGTCAACACAAATTCCAATCTTACCTTACTGAAATGGGGCTAGAAAATCACCCAAGTAAGCTACAAGAACTTGTCTACACCTTTTCTATCCAAGGGCAACGAATTTTAGTCCAATTACTTCAAAAACTTCCCAAAATACGTGTTTTAGTCATTAGTCATTTGGATAGTCATCACGCACAAAACCTTATCGACACCCTTGCTCACTACGGCAATAATCTCTATCTCTTTGATTCTTGGGAAGAATCTACGATTTCTTTCTCAATTCTCAATCAAATTCCTCACGATATTGTTATCACTACCTTTCCTGTCACCAACTCTCCTAAACCACTTATCTACAATCGTAACTTCTCTACTTCAGAACTATTTCATCACCTTCACCTGCTGGCTTCTCAAATTCATAAAGAAAGACTGGCTTAATCGTAACAAAATTTGTTGCGATTTTTTCTTTTATTTTAATTTTAGGAAAACGCTTGCATCTTATTTTACTAAGTGCTATACTGATGATAGAAATTTATTGATTGGAGAATCATTATGAGAAAAATACCATCTCAAACTGAGAAAAAAATGGTTTACAGCATCCGTTCCCTCAAAAATGGAACTGGTTCTGTCCTTATTGGAGCAAGCCTTATTCTGCTTGCCATGGCTACACCAACTATCTCAGCAAACGAAAATACACCAACCACTAACGAACCCAGCAACAGAAATACGACCTCCCTTACTCAACCTCTTACTGATGCAACAAACATCGCTGGCAAGAACGAAAGCGATTTTTCTTCACCCGATAGTGCAAACGCTTCCCTAAAGAAAACAGAAGAAAAACCTGCAACAGAGCCAACTACTCCTGCTGCAACTCCCGCCGATTCAGCCCCACAAACCGGACAAGATCGTTCAAGTGAACCAACTACTTCTACGAGTCCAGTAACGACTGAAACTAAGACAGAAGAGCCAATCGAAGACAACTACTTCCGCATCCATGTCAAAAAACTCCCTGAAGAAAACAAGGATGCTCAAGGACTATGGACTTGGGACGATGTTGAAAAACCTTCTGAAAATTGGCCGAACGGAGCCTTGTCCTTCAAGGATGCCAAAAAAGATGACTATGGCTACTACCTAGATGTCAAATTAAAGGGAGAACAAGCCAAGAAAATTAGCTTCCTCATCAATAATACAGCTGGGAAAAATCTAACCGGCGATAAATCAGTAGAAAAACTGGCACCAAAGATGAATGAGGCTTGGTTGGACCAAGATAACAAGGTTTTCTCTTACGAGCCACAACCTGCAGGAACTATTCGCGTCAACTACTACCGCACAGATGGCAACTATGACAAGAAGTCTCTCTGGTACTGGGGAGATGTGAAAGAGCCAAGTAGTGGTGAATGGCCTAATGGAACAGACTTTACGGCTACAGGCAAATATGGTCGCTATATCGATATTCCACTCAAAGATGCAGCTAAAGACCTTGGATTTTTATTACTAGACAGAAACAAACAAGGAGACGATGTGAAAATCCGTAAAGAAGATTATAAGTTCACAGATTTAAAAAATCATAGCCAAATTTTCCTCAAAGACGATGATGAAACCATGTACACCAACCCCTACTATGTGCACGATATCCGCATGACAGGAGCCCAACACGTAGGTACTTCTAGCATTGAGAGTAGTTTTTCAACACTTGTCGGTGCTAAAAAAGAGGATATCCTCAAACACTCCAACATCACTAATCACCTAGGAAATAAAGTAGCTATCACCGATGTTGCAATCGATGAAGCTGGTAAGAAAGTGACCTACAGTGGAGATTTCTCGGACACAAAACATCCTTATACCGTGAGCTACAACGCTGACCAATTTACTACCAAAACAAGCTGGCGTCTGAAAGATGAGACTTACAGTTATGATGGCAAACTTGGAGCTGACTTAAAAGAAGAAGGAAAACAAGTTGATTTGACCCTTTGGTCACCAAGTGCTGATAAGGTTTCTGTCGTTGTCTACGACAAGAATGACCCTGACAAAGTAGTTGGAACTGTCGCTCTTGAAAAAGGGGAAAGAGGAACTTGGAAACAAACTCTAGATAGCACAAACAAACTCGGAATCACAGATTTCACTGGATACTATTATCAATACCAAATCGAACGTCAAGGTAAAACTGTTCTTGCACTCGATCCTTACGCTAAGTCCCTCGCTGCTTGGAATAGTGACGATGCTAAGATTGACGATGCCCATAAAGTGGCTAAAGCCGCCTTTGTAGATCCAGCCAAACTCGGACCTCAAGACTTGACTTATGGTAAGATTCACAATTTCAAGACTCGTGAAGATGCCGTTATCTACGAAGCTCATGTGCGTGACTTTACTTCAGATCCTGCCATTGCAAAAGACTTAACCAAACCATTTGGTACCTTTGAAGCATTTATTGAAAAACTAGACTATCTCAAAGACTTGGGTGTAACCCACATCCAGCTCCTTCCAGTCTTGTCTTACTACTTTGTCAATGAATTGAAAAACCATGAACGCTTGTCTGACTATGCTTCAAGCAACAGCAACTATAACTGGGGATATGATCCTCAAAACTACTTCTCCTTGACTGGTATGTATTCAAGCGATCCTAAAAATCCAGAAAAACGAATCGCAGAATTTAAAAACCTCATCAACGAAATCCACAAACGTGGCATGGGAGCTATCCTAGATGTCGTTTATAACCATACAGCTAAAGTCGATATCTTTGAAGATTTAGAACCAAACTACTACCACTTTATGGATGCTGATGGGACACCTCGCACTAGCTTTGGTGGTGGACGTTTGGGAACAACCCATCATATGACCAAACGACTCCTAGTTGACTCTATCAAATATCTAGTTGATACCTACAAAGTGGATGGATTCCGCTTCGATATGATGGGAGACCATGATGCAGCTTCTATCGAAGAAGCGTACAAGGCTGCACGCGCCCTCAATCCAAACCTCATCATGCTTGGTGAAGGTTGGAGAACCTATGCTGGTGATGAAAATATGCCTACTAAAGCTGCTGACCAAGATTGGATGAAACATACCGATACTGTCGCTGTCTTTTCAGATGACATCCGTAACAACCTCAAGTCTGGTTATCCAAACGAAGGTCAACCTGCCTTTATCACAGGTGGCAAGCGTGATATCAACACCATCTTTAAAAATCTCATTGCTCAGCCAACCAACTTTGAAGCTGACAGCCCTGGAGATGTCATCCAATACATCGCAGCCCATGATAACTTGACCCTCTTTGACATCATCGCCCAGTCTATCAAAAAAGATCCAAGCAAGGCTGAGAACTATGCTGAAATTCACCGTCGTTTGCGACTTGGAAATCTCATGGTCTTGACAGCTCAAGGAACTCCGTTTATCCACTCTGGTCAGGAATATGGTCGCACCAAACAATTCCGTGACCCAGCCTACAAGACTCCAGTAGCGGAGGATAAGGTTCCAAACAAATCTCACTTGTTGCGTGATAAGGATGGCAATCCATTTGACTATCCTTACTTCATCCATGACTCTTACGATTCGAGTGATGCTATTAACAAGTTTGACTGGACTAAAGCTACAGATGGAAAAGCATATCCTGAAAATGTCAAGAGCCGTGACTATATGAAAGGTTTGATTGCCCTTCGTCAATCTACAGATGCCTTCCGACTCAAGAGTCTCCAAGATATCAAAGACCGTGTCCACCTCATCACTGTTCCAGGCCAAAATGGTGTGGAAAAAGAGGATGTGGTAATTGGCTACCAAATTACTGCTCCAAACGGTGATATCTACGCAGTCTTTGTCAATGCTGACGAAAAAGCCCGCGAATTTAATTTGGGAACCGCCTTTGCCCACCTCAGAAATGCGGAAGTTTTGGCAGATGAAAACCAAGCAGGACCAGTCGGAATTGCCAACCCGAAAGGACTCGAGTGGACTGAAAAAGGCTTGAAATTAAATGCCCTTACAGCTACTGTTCTTCGAGTCTCTCAAGGCGGTGCCATCGTTGCCCCAGCTGTGGAGGATAAACCAGAATTTGACCTTTCTAGCTTAAAACAAGAACAAGGGCAATATAATATCCAAGACAATATGTCAAACCGAGTAGTCAAACCCGAACAGCAAGATCCAGCTCCACAAACTAAACCTGATTCTGCAAAACCAGATGCCAAAGTAGCTGATGCGGAAAATAAACCTAGCCAAGCTACAACTGATTCACAAACTACACAAACTACACAACCAGCCCAAGAAGCACGAGTATCATCTGTAAGTGAAGCTGTTCAAAACGAATCAGTAGAAAACCCTAGCAAGGAAAATATACCTGCGCCTCTAGCTAAACAAGCTGAACTTCCAAATACAGGAACCAAAAACGATCACAAACTCCTGTTTGCAGGAATTAGTCTCCTTGCCCTTCTAGGTCTCGGGTTCTTACTAAAAAACAAAAAAGAGAACTAAACTAGCCCTCCTATAGAACAATCCCCCAAGCATTAAAGCTCGGGGGATTAATTTTTGCCCTGATAATCCTATCTGTCAAATCATATATTCCACACTATAGGTCGCATCCGAGAGTATTCGTGCCAAAAATTGCTTGGTTCTTTCTTCTTTTGGACGACTAAAGAAATCATGGGCATTATTTTCTTCAACAATTTTCCCACCATCCATAAAAATGACATGGTTGGCTACATCTCTGGCAAAACCCATCTCATGAGTCACTACTACCATAGTAACTCCTTCTTTAGCTAACTGTTTTAAAACATCTAAAACATCTCCTACCAACTCTGGATCCAAGGCCGATGTCGGCTCATCTAATAAAATGACCTCTGGTTTCACAGCGATGGCACGCGCAATGCCAATTCGTTGTTGCTGGCCTCCAGAAAGCTGAGAAGGATAATAATCTTTATAAGCTAGTAAACCAACTTTTTCTAAGGCAGCTTCCGCACGTTTGGTTGCTTCTTCCTTAGGAATTTTCCGAGCAATTACCAAGCCCTCTAAAATATTTTCCAAGGCGGTCTTATTAGCAAATAAATTATAATGTTGGAAAACGAAGGCTGTCTTCTGGCGAATTTCTAAAATATCTTTTTTGGTCAATTTGCCAAGATCGTAGTCTTTATCAGCAAGCTTCAAAGAGCCACTATCGGCCTTTTCTAAATGATTGAGACATCTGAGAAAAGTCGTTTTACCTGATCCAGATGGCCCCAATATTACAACCACATCCCCTTGGTTGACCTTGAGATTAACATCTTCTAGGACTTGTCTGTCTCCAAATTTTTTTGCAACATGTTCTACTTGTAACATTGTCTCCTCCTATGCTAAACCTGTACTGGGCACTACTTGTCCCTTTTCTCTTCGAATATAGCGTTTCTCTATAATTGAAAAGCCCCATTGAATCAATCCGCAAATAAGAATGTACTGTAAAAAGATCACAAAATAGGATTCAAAATACTGATAACCATAAGACGCTTCAACACGGGCAATGGCTGTAATATCCTTAATGGTCATCACAAAAACCAAAGAGGTTCCTTTTACAATATTTATAACTAGATTAGCCAGATTGGGCAGAGCTGATCGCAAGGCCTGTGGAAAAATAATCCTCACATAAGCTTGACTAGTGGTTAAGCCAATCGCTTGTGCAGCTTCTAATTGTCCCTTATCCACAGTCAAAATAGCCGAACGTAAGATTTCTGATAAACTACCTGTTGTCATCAGGCTATAGATAATAAAAGCATAATAGATCGGATTGAGTTTAAAGATATCAACATCACTTCCTATGCTTTTGAGAAATTGATTGAGCAAACTCGGAAACAAACTATAAAAGAAAAGAATCAGCAAAATCGGAGGTGTTGCTCTTATAAAAGCTAGATACACGAGAGAGAAAGTTCGAACACCTTTTACTTTATATATTTGTCCCAGAGCTAAAAACAAGGCTGGTAGAAAACTTAAGATCATGGCTACAATCATGATAATCAAGGTGGTCGGTACCCCTTTTAAGGTCTCTAAAAAGGTTTTTGCAATATAGTCTAAATCCATATCCTATCTCCCTTTCGTTTCCAAAGATTTTTCTAACAAGCGACTCAAGAAGGAAACAGCCAAGGCTACACCCCAATAAAGAATGGCAACCGCTGTATAGGTTTCAAGAGAATAATTCCCCAAATTACGACTGATTAAGAGATTGCCAGCCCCCATGACATCTACAAAACCAATCGTATAGGCTAGGGCAGCATCTCGCATCAAATTTAGAATAGCGGTCGTCATATTTGGAAGAGCCACTTGAAAAGCCTGAGGAAAAATGATTCTCCAAAATGTCTGACTAGGTGTCAGACCAATACTGACTCCAGCTTCCATCTGACCTTTGGGAATTGCCTGATAGGACGCCTTAAATACTTCTGCAATGATAGCCGCAAATAGCAAGACCATAGTGAATAAGACAAAGACCGTCTTAGACCAGTTGTTGATATCTAAATTCAACCACCATTTTAAAAATTCAGGTAAACCATAAAAGACTAAAAACAGTAAGACAATGGGGGGAGTACAGCGAAGAGTGAAAATATAGCCCTTGGAAAGACCTGCAAAAGTCTTGTCTTCTCCCACTTGAGCCCAAGCCAATAAGCCACCGAAAAGGGAACCAAGGATTGTAGTAAAAAAGAGAATGGACAAGGTCATAGGAAGAGCCTGCCATAAGGTTGGTAAAAATTGGAACACTCTTGAAAAATCATATGAAACCATATAAACCTCTTTCTAATACTCAATGAAAATCAAAAAGCAAACTAGCCACAGGTTGCTCAAAACAGTGTTTTGAGGTTGTGGATAGAACTGACGAAGTCAGTAACCATACCTACGGCAAGGCGTCGTTGACGCGGTTTGAAGAGATTTTCGAAGAGTATAACATTCCTGATTGTTCATCTAATCTTTATCAACGTAGCTAAAGACGTCTTCTTTAAAGTATTTTTGAGAAAGTTTAGCTAGAGTGCCGTCTTCTTTTAATTCTTTAATCGCTTTTTCATACTCTTTAGCAAACTTCTCGCCCTTTTCATCACGGTGAATCAATGGATAGGTTGGGATTCCTTTATAAGGGAACCAGCTAAGTTTGTCCGCATATTGGTGGTAAGAACCATCCTCTGCTGTCACTGCTTTTTCAAAAGACAACTTGATATCAAAGAAGGCATCGTATCGTCCTTCTAAAACCCAAGCATAAGCATCTGCCACCTTGAATGATTCAGCAGCTGTCAACTCAATTGGTGTATCCTTATGCTTGTCATTATAGCTATTGATGACATTCCACTGGGCATTTTGAGGAGAGATGGGTACTAATTTTCCTTTATTTTTGGCGAAATCATCAATATTCTTATATTTGGCTTCATCTTCTTTTCTAACAGTAAAACCAATAATGCTGGCTCCTACTGGCTCAGATGGAATAATGAATTTCTTAGCCCGTTCATCTGTATACCAAGCACCTTTAGTTCCAATATCGTACTTGCCAGACTCAAGTCCAATCAAGAGATCATCATCACTAGTTCCAGTATACTCAAATTTATAATCTGCTAATTTCTCATCAACCGCCTTTAAAACAGCGACTTCATAACCATCTGATCCCCCTTTTTCGTCAATAAAATCATAAGGGACATAGTTTTGAGTATGGGCAACTTTTAAAGTTGTTACTTGTCCAGATGAAGCTGCATCTGCACCTTTAGCAGATGCTCCCGCCAAAGTTCTACCAATAATCGTTGCTCCAAGAACTGCCACAACTGCAACTCCACCAATAATCCATGTTTTCTTACTCATATTCTTCTCCTTTATTTAGCCAATGCCTCTCTCACCCACTGGATACGCTCCACTACAATATCACTCGGAATGGTACAATCTGCTCCAAGTATGAAGCCCTCTTTTCCTGTTTCTTCTATCAAGCGTTTGGTTTCAGCTTGAATTTCTTCCTTACTGCCTCGATAGAGAAGGCCATCTTTACCGTTTTCAAATCCTCCCAGAACAGCACGACCCTTGAAAATCTCACGACCTTCTTTTAGGCTAATTCCTTCTGGACCAACTGCCCAGTTAAAAACATGAGCTGGATAGTCGGCAAAGATATGAATATCGTTTCGAGCTCCTTCATAGCCACAGATATGAAGGATATTTACCCCACCAACCGACTTAGCTGCATTTAAAACAGTCAGTTCACTCGGCGCAATAATCTCCTGATAGTCTTCAACAGAAACACGCGCATCCTGAATACTTTGCACACTGAGATAAATACCGTCTGCTCCTGCATCTTTAATAATAGCTTGACTCAAGCTAGCGATATCTTGCGCAATTACATCAAGTACTTTTTTCAATTTCTGAGAATCTTGAACTAAGAAATCTGCAATGAGATCATCTCCGCCAGACACTTCTCCAAGTAACCATTTGAGGTAGGTCACAGGCGCAAATATATTGTAAATGGCAACAATATCTTCAGTAAACTCCTGCTTAATCTTCTTCACTAATTCTACCTGCTCTCTAATCCACGGATGATCTTCACCCAGAGGTTGAATCTCTGCCAACTCTTGGAGTGACTTTCCTTTGGCAATAACTGGATTTGGATAAGCAAAATAGCCATCACTCATCAACTTGATAAAGTCTGGATGTAGGTCACGGATAAAACGTTTGTGACCTTGTATATTCTTTTCAATAATCACTGGATTTGAAAATCCCTTTAACCATTCCTCTTCTGATGTAAAGTGGTGCCAAAAACCGACTGGCACACGATCGACAGCTTCTCCTCTAAATGCTTTTAAAACCCATTCTCTTTTTTCTGACATCTCTATTCTCCATTTCTTTCTTTTTCAACTAATAAAATACTGGCAATATCATTGGTTTGAATAAAGGGAAGACTTCCCTTCTGAAAATCCTGAATTCCATGACATCTTGGCCCTTCCTTACAAGCAAGTCCCTTTGTAAGACTGATCGCAAGTAAGATGACAAAGCCGAGGGCCGTCCCTACCAATAGCCACTTTTTTCTTTTCATAAGGCCCTCCTATTCTAAAATAGCAGCCTGACGAATCCAGTCCAATCGTTCTAATTCAAAGTCATCTGGAACCGTGCAATCCGCTCCAAGAAGGACTCCTCTAGTCCCAGCTTCAGCCAACAAGCGTTTGGTTTCCTCTTGTAGTTTAGCCTTGCTACCTCCATAAAGCAGGCTCTGCTTTCCATTTTCAAAACCACCCAAGACCGCTTTGCCATGAAATAGCTCCTGACCTTGAGGTAAGCTGACTGCTTCATGGTGGGTTGCCCAATTGAAAACTTGGGCTGGATAATCTTTGAAAATAGTCACATTGTTACTGGCACCTTGGAAACCGCAGATATGCAGGATATTTACCCCACCTACCTGATTGGCAGCTTCTAAAACCTTTATGTTGCTTGGCTCAATATAGGTCTGATACAATTCTGCTGTGATGCGCTCATCCTGAATTTCTTGAGTACTGAGATAGATTCCATCTGCTCCACCATCCTGAATGATTTTTTTAGTTAGGATAGCGATATCCTCTGCTATCACGTCTAAAATTTCACTGAATAACTCTGGATTTTCAAGAAAAATATCTGCAACCTCCTTATCACCTCTAGAAGTCTCTGTACGAAACCATCTTTTCAGATAGGAAATTGGAGAAAAGATATTGTAGAATGAAGCAATGTCCTCAGTGAAGGTTGCTCGAATAGCTTGTACCACTTCTACTTGTTGCTGAATCCAAGGATGGTTTTCACCAATCGACTCAATAGAAGCCAGCTCCTGAATACTTGAAACCAAAGGACTGTAGACATTACTTGGATAAATAAAAAATCCGTCACTCATCATTTTGACAAAATCAGGATGAATTTTTTCAACGTACTCCCGATGTCCCTCTACACTTTTTTGAAAGATACGTGGGTTATTTAAACCTTGCCCTTTTTCCTCCAGTGTTACAAAATGAAACCAAAAGCCTACAGGAACTCGTTCCACCTCTTCTCCTCGGATGGCTTTAAAAACTAGCTCTCTTTTACTTGTCATACTTTTCTCCTTCCATTTGGATTGAAACCATCTTACCACTCCTTTTGACCTTTTCCCAATATATATTGACTATCGACTTGATTGAGATTGTTTATATCAATAGAGAAAAAAACCTCTGGAAAGCTTGATTTTACTAGCTTTTCAGAGATTCTTTTCTGTTTATTGCTTTTTTAAAATAGTTGTTATATAGATTTTTTATCAGCCTGATTAGGATTTTTTATTAAGCCTCTTTCATGGCAAAATAAGCCCGTACTTTGGGTACAACTTGTGTACCGAAGAGTTCAATAGCTCTCAGGACTTGTTCATGAGGCATAGAACCAAGAGGTAGGTGCAACATAAAGCGATCCAAACCTAAGTCTTCAATCATGCGAATCAATTTTTCGGCCACCTGATCTGAATTGCCCACAAACATAGCACCATTTGGCCCAACTTGCTCCAAATATTGCTCATAACGCAATTCCTGCCAGTGCGGACGGTCTTTGGAAATAGCATCCACCACTTGCTTAGTCGGATGGAAATAATCTTTTACAGCCTGCTCACCATCTTCAGCAATCCAACCCCAAGAATGAGCTCCAACCTTTAGTTCCTGACTGGCATAACCCGCTTCGCTTCCAATCTCACGATAAGCCTGAATCAACTTTTTAAAATAACGCGGATTGCCACCAATAATAGCATAAACAATCGGTAGACCAGCCTGAGCAATCTTCACAGTTGATTCGACATGACCACCTGTCGCTATCCACAAGGGCAATTTGTCCTGAACTGGACGAGGATAAACTTCTTTGCCAGAGATTGTTTGGGTCAATCGACCTTGCCAATCTAGTTTTATCTTTTCATTGACTAATTGAAGCAAGTCTAATTTCTCATCAAAAAGAGCTTCGTAGTCTTTCAAATCATAGCCAAACAAGGGAAAAGATTCCGTGAAAGAACCCCTTCCGGCCATAATCTCCGCACGTCCATTTGACAAAGCATCGATAGTGGCATATTGTTGGAACAATCGAATCGGATCCATACTTGAGAGAATGCTGACCGCACTAGTCAAACGAATTTTCTTGGTATTGACTGCCCCAGCTGCCAGGATAATCTCTGGCGCAGATATCGCAAAATCCGCTCGATGGTGCTCACCAATCCCATACACATCCAAACCAACCTTGTCAGCCAGTTCAATCTCTGCCAGCAACTGGCGAATGCGTTCGGCATGACTGTAAGTCTGTCCAGTCCCTTCAAGCTCCGTTGTTTCCCCAAATGTTGAAATTCCCAATTCTACCACAGTAATTCTCCTTGTCTATTTCGGTCCTTCATTTTGACAAATTATTCTAACACTCAATGAAAATCAAAGAGCAAACTAGGAAGCTAGCCGCAGGCTGTACTTAAGTACGGCAAGGTGAAGCTGACGTGGTTTGAATTTGATTTTCGAAGAGTATAACACGAATCTTGAGTACAAGCAACCCATTTGCTCACAAGAAAAAGCCTAGATAACTAGACTTTTTTAGCTTATTCTACCGTTACTGATTTAGCAAGATTACGTGGTTTGTCCACATCAAGGCCACGGTGGAGTGTTGCAAAATAAGCGACTAATTGCGTTGGCACAACCATTGAAATTGGTGAGAGGTAAGGGTGGACGGTCGTAAGAACGATGTCGTCTGTATCTTTGGCAACATTTTCTTCTGCAATAGTGAGAACCTTGGCACCACGGGCTGCCACTTCTTGGATATTTCCACGAGTGTGGTTGGCAAGGACTGGATCTGACAAGAGGGCCAAAACAGGCGTTCCTTCTTCAATCAAGGCAATGGTTCCATGCTTGAGTTCTCCTGCCGCAAAGCCTTCACACTGGATGTAAGAAATCTCTTTAAGCTTAAGACTTGCTTCCATAGCTACGTAGTAATCTTGACCACGCCCAATATAAAAGGCGTTACGAGTTGTTTCAAGAAGCTCACGAACCTTGGCTTCAATGTTTTCTTTCTCTGAAAGAGTTGACTCGATAGACTGAGCTACGATTGACAATTCATGAACCAGGTCAAAGGCTTGCGCTTTGGCATTGCCATTTGCTTCTCCTACTGCTTTTGCAAGAAAGGCAAGGGCTGCAATTTGTGCTGTATAGGCCTTGGTTGATGCCACGGCAATTTCAGGACCTGCATGAAGAAGCATAGTATGGTTAGCTTCACGAGAAAGAGTTGAGCCTGGTACGTTTGTCACTGTCAAGCTTGGGATTCCCACTTCATTAGCCTTAACCAAAACCTGACGGCTATCCGCTGTTTCACCAGATTGGCTGATAAAGATGAAGAGTGGTTTCTTGCTGAGAAGTGGCATACCGTAGCCCCACTCAGATGAGATTCCAAGTTCAACTGGTGTATCTGTCAATTCTTCCAACATTTTCTTAGAAGCAAATCCTGCGTGGTAAGATGTCCCAGCTGCAAGGATGTAGATACGGTCTGCGTCTTGAACAGCCTGGATGATAGCTGGGTCTACGACAACTTGACCAGCCTCATCTGTGTAGGCTTGGATGAGTTTACGCATAACCGTTGGTTGCTCATCGATTTCCTTAAGCATGTAGTAAGGATAAGTTCCCTTACCGATATCAGACAAGTCAAGTTCCGCAGTATAGCTAGCACGTTCACGACTGTTGCCATCATAATCTTGAACTTCCACACTATCAGCCTTGACGATTACCAACTCTTGGTCATGAATTTCCATGTATTGGTTGGTCTCACGAATCATAGCCATAGCATCTGAGCAGACCATGTTATAGCCTTCTCCAAGACCAATCAAAAGTGGTGATTTATTTTTAGCTACGTAGATGACTTCAGGATCTTGTGAGTCAACCAAGGCAAAAGCATAAGAACCACGTATGATATGAAGAGCTTTTTTGAAAGCTTCAAGAACTGAGAGACCTTCTTCTTCCGCAAATTTTCCAATCAAGTGAACAGCGATTTCAGTATCTGTTTGCCCCTTAAAGTGGTGACCTGCAAGGTATTCTTCCTTGATTTCAAGGTAGTTCTCAATGACCCCATTGTGCACCAAAACAAAACGTTCAGTCTCAGAGCGATGTGGGTGAGCATTGTCTTCCGTTGGTTTTCCGTGAGTAGCCCAACGAGTATGTCCGATACCCGTTGTCCCCTCAACACCAGCTGTCTTAGCAGACAATTCTGCGATACGACCAACAGCCTTCACCAAGTGGTTTTCAGCACCACCTAGGACAAAAATCCCCGCAGAATCATAGCCACGGTATTCGAGCTTTTCAAGCCCTTGAATCAAAATATCAGTTGCATTTGTGTTTCCAACAACACCAACAATTCCACACATAGTATATACGACACAGACCAGCTGTGCTTTCTCCTTAAAATTGGTATAGTCTAATTCCTCTTTTATAGAATCAGCAAAAACAGTATATACTTGTTTCTTTCACTTGTCAAGAGTAAAAATTGGTATAGTTCAAATTACGCTCCTGTTAGCAAAAGACTCTGACCAATTAGGATAATCAGTCAGAGTCCTTTTTAAAATCCATTATTATCGCTTAATTCCTTGAACCAGTGCCCTGATTTCTTCAGACGACGTTCTTGCGTTTCCAAGTCTAATTCGACCAAGCCATAGCGATTTTTATAGCTATTGAGCCATGACCAGCAATCGATAAAGGTCCAAATCAAGTAGCCCTTACAATTGGCTCCGTCTTCAATGGCACGGTGAAGTTCGCGAAGATGACCTTTTACAAAGTCAATACGGTAATCATCTTGAATCATTCCATTCTCACGGAATTTTTCTTCCCCTTCAACACCCATACCATTCTCTGTCAACATCCACTCGATATTACCATAATTTTCCTTGATATTTTGGGCAATGTCATAAATCCCTTGCTCATAAATCTCCCAGCCACGATGAGGATTGATTTTACGTCCAGGCATCACATAAGGCTCATAAAAATGTTCTGGCAAAAGAGGACTCTCTGGATGCTTCGCAAATCGAGGAGCCATAACACGCAAAGGTTGATAGTAGTTGACACCAAGGAAGTCCACAGTATTGTCACGAATGATATCCAACTCCTCCTCTGTAGCATCAGGCAAGAGACCGTATTCATGTAAGATTTCTACCAACTCCTGTGGATAAGTCCCCAAAACAGACGGATCTAAGAAAGATTGGGCCTGAAAAAGGTCCGCAATATTAGCAGCCTTGACATCAGCAGGATGCTGGCTACGTGGATAAGCCGGTGTCAAGTTTAAGACAATCCCAATCTTGGAATCTGGCAAAAGTTCATGACAAGCCTTAACCGCCCGACTGCTGGCCAATTGTGTATGATAAGCTACTTTAACGGCTGCCTCTGCATCCACCTTATGTGGATAATGGGCATCGTAAAAATAGCCAAATTCTACTGGAACTATTGGCTCGTTAAAGGTAATCCATTGATCCACTAAATCTCCATAAATCTCAAAACAAAAACGAGCATAGTCTTCATAGGCTGAAACAGTCGCCTTATTTTCCCAACCATCACCATCCTCTTGAAGGGCAAAAGGCAAATCAAAATGATAAAGATTGACTAAAAGACGAATCCCTTTGGCCTTAATAGCCTCAAAAACCTTACGGTAAAAATCCACACCCTGAGAATTGACTTCCCCACGCCCTTGTGGAAAAATCCGTGACCACTGAATAGAAGTCCGAAAGGCCGTGTGACCAGTTTCTAACAGTAGCTCAATATCCTTTTCCCAGTTTTCATAAAAGGTTGATGTTTTATCTGGACCAATTCCATTATAGTAGCGATTTGGCTCCACTTGGTACCAATAATCCCAGAGATTATCTCCCTTGCCGTCACCAGCTACACGTCCTTCTGTCTGTGGCCCAGAAGTAGAGGATCCCCAGACAAAATCCTTTGGAAATCTTAGCATACATTTACCTCTTTATCTACTCATTTTTCCCATTATACAGAAAAAACAAGGTAAAAACTAGTTACATTTTTTCCTTGTTTTTCTTCTGATTATAGTTTTTATTTCTTGCTGAGGATTTCAAGCGTTTCAAGCAAGTTATCTGCATGAACTTCGATGGTGTCACCAGTCGCTTTAATCTTAACTTCTACGATGCCATCGGCCGCTTTTTTACCAACAGTAATACGGATTGGCAATCCAATCAAGTCACTATCGCTAAATTTAACACCGACACGTTCATTACGGTCATCTGTCAAGACTTCGTAACCTGCTCCCATCAAGCTTGCTTCAAGCTTTTCTGTCAAAGTTTGCGCTTCTTCGTCCTTGACATTGACAGTGATTAAGTGAACATCAAATGGCGCCAATTCTTTAGGGAAGTTGATTCCCCAAGCGTAACGGTATTCACCTTTTGGCGTTTTATTAACAAAGAGGCGAGCGTGTTGCTCCATAACAGCTGAAAGGAGACGGCTGACACCGATACCGTAACATCCCATGATAATTGGCACAGCACGGCCATTTTCATCCAAAACATCTGCTCCCATGCTTGCTGAATAGCGAGTACCGAGTTTGAAGATGTGACCAATTTCGATACCACGCGCAAAGTGAAGGACCCCTTGTCCGTCTGGAGAAATTTCACCCTCACGAACTTCACGGATATCAACATATTCTGCAGTAAAATCACGACCTGGGTTCACACCAGTCAAGTGATAACCATCTTCGTTAGCACCCACAACTGCATTGCGAACATCTTGCACCTTACGGTCTGCAATGATTTTAACATTCTCTGGCAAACCAACTGGGCCAAGTGAACCAAATCCTGCTTGAACAACACTTGCTACTTCTTCTTCGCTAGCAACGTCAAAGAAATCTGCTCCCAAGTGGTTTTTCAACTTGACTTCGTTGAGCTGGTCATTTCCAACTAGAAGGGCTGCAACAAGCTCGCCATCTGCCATGTAGAAGAGGGTTTTAATCGTTTGTTCTTCTGGAACGTTTAGGAAGGCTGCAACTTCATCAATTGATTTTACATCTGGAGTTGCAACACGAGTCACTTCTTCTTCAGCGACAACACGGTTGCTTGGTTTGTACTCGTTTGTTGCCATTTCCAAGTTGGCCGCATAGCTAGATTCACTTGAGTAAGCAATGGTATCTTCACCAGAGACCATCCATTTGAGCAATTCTGCCTTGATTTCTTCTTGTACTTCTGCAGGAATTTCGTCAAATGAGGCAACTGACTTGTCCAAGACAACCCAGCGATCAAGGTCTGTACGAGCAGGTGTAATGGCCATAAATTCTTGGCTGTCCTTACCACCCATAGCTCCACCGTCACCGATGATAGCCTTGAAGTCTAAGCCACTACGAGTGAAAATACGCTCATAAGCAGCCTTGTACTCATCATAAACACTGTCCAAACTATCATAGTTAGCGTGGAAGCTGTAAGCATCCTTCATGATAAACTCACGTGTACGAAGAAGTCCATTACGTGGGCGTTTTTCATCACGATACTTAGGCTGGATTTGGTAAAGGTTGAGTGGTAATTGCTTGTAAGACTTAACAGAATCACGAACAATAGCTGTAAAGGTTTCTTCGTGAGTTGGACCTAGGATAAAGTCTGATTTTTCACGATTTTTTAGCTTGTAAAGGTCTTCACCATAAGTTTCGTAACGACCTGATTCGCGCCACAATTCTGCACTGAGAAGGGCAGGAGCCAACATCTCAACCGCACCAATCTTGTCGAATTCTTGGCGCATGATGTTTTTAGCTTTTTCAATCACACGGTTGGCAAGTGGTAGGTAAGAATAAACACCTGCAGATACTTGACGAACATAGCCAGCTCGCAACATAAGAGCATGGCTGATAACTTGAGCATCGCTTGGCATTTCGCGAAGCGTTGGGATAGGCATTTTACTTTGTTTCATAATATTCCTCGATTATCTAAAAAAGAGTCGCATAATGTCATTCCAGGTCACAGCAATCATCAAGACAACCATGATGACCACTCCGGCCAAGGTGACATAGGTTTCAATTTCTTGTTTCAATGGTTTGCGGCGGATAGCTTCTAGGATATTGAGCACAATCTTACCACCATCCAGAGCTGGAATCGGAATAAGATTAAAAATCCCAATATTGATGGAAATCACTGCCAAGAAGTACAAGACATTCTCAATTCCATTTTTAGCGGCATCACTACTTGCCTTAAAGATAGCAACAGGTCCACCCAGCTTGTTCAAATCCGGTTGGAAAATCAAATTTTTCAGTTCTGAGAGAATTCGGAGGGCCGAGTCAGTAGCAGTTGTAAAACCACCTACAAACATGGATAGAAAATCTGACTTAATTCCCGGTTGAACACCTAGAAGGTAACGGCCTTGACTTTCTTCCGGAGTAACCGTAACTTGTTTATCACTACCCTTTTCAGAAATAGTCACATCCAAGGTTGGGGCCGTCTTATCTTTGGTTTCTGATTCCACAGCCTGAATCAAGCTTTCCCAGTTGTTAATCTCATGTGAGCCAATCTTGGTAATTTGTGCCGTTTCTGGCACTCCTACCTTAGCCAAGGCCCCTTGGGGCATGACATGAAACTGGTTGGTATCGACATCTCTGACACCACCCTGCATAAAGATTAAAATCCAGAAAACAACGACACCTAAGATAAAGTTGTTCATAGGGCCTGCAAAGTTGGTAATGAGTTTCCCCCAGATAGTCGCATTTTGATATTGAACATCCAAAGGAGCAATCCGAACCTCAGTTCCATCTGCTTCCACAACCGTTGCATCGTGATCCACTGCAAAAGTTTTTTCTTCTTCCAGAACCAATCCTTTGATAAAGAGCTTGTCTTCAAAGTCAAACTGGGTCACCTGCATAGGAAGAGCTGTTTGATCCAATTTTTTACCTGAGAGATTGATGCGTTTAACTTTACCATCATCAGTAAGGGTCAAACTGACAGGAGTTCCTGTCTTGATTTCAGTTGTATCATCACCCCAACCGGCCATACGAACGTAGCCACCCAGAGGCAAGATTCGAATGGTATAAGCCGTTCCATCCTTGCCAATATGAGCAAAGATCTTGGGTCCCATGCCAATGGCAAATTCACGCACTAGAATCCCTGATTTCTTGGCAAAGTAGAAGTGTCCGAACTCGTGCACCACCACAATAATCCCAAAAACCAGAATAAAGGTTAAAATTCCGAGCATAGTGTTTCCTCCGTCTTTTGATTAAAAGAGTCCAAACAAGTGCATGATTGGAAATACAAGCAACATACTATCGAAACGATCCAAAACACCACCATGTCCAGGAATAAATTTCCCAGAATCCTTGACACCAAAGTGACGCTTGATCGAACTTTCTAGTAAATCACCAAATTGTCCAGCAATGCTAAAGAAAATAGCAAAGACTGACATCTTGTAAATTCCATACGGAAGAGCAACTGTCCTATCAAACATCATAAAGATGATGGTTACTAAAATAGCACCTAAAATACCACCCAAGGCACCCTCAAAGGTTTTATTTGGAGAAACTGTCGGAGCTAATTTTCGTTTACCATAGTTCATTCCTATAAGATAGGCACCACTGTCTGTCGCCCAGACGATACACAAGGCCAAGAGAGCCTTATCTAAGCCTGCGACACGAGCATCTAGTAAAGCATTAAATCCAAAGCCAACATAGAAACTCATAGCAAGAGGGAAAACAGCGTCCTCAATCGTATAAGACTTGCTAAAAACGGTCGTTCCTAACATGATTGAAATCAAAACACTATAGGCAACCACATTCCCATCAACTGGTAAAAAAGTCAGATAATTCTCCAAGGGAATGGTCAAGGCAAAGGTTGCAAAGAGGGTCAAGAGGCCCTCCATAGTCATGGTCTCTAGACCTCTCATCTTCAAAAGTTCATGCATGGCTAGCATGGCTATGATTCCAATTGCTATCTGCAGCAAGAGTCCCCCAATCATTAAAATTGGTAGGAAAATAGCCAGGGCAATCCCTGCAAACAAGGTTCTTTTCTGTAAATCCTGTGTCATATTTCCTCCTAAACTCCTCCAAATCGGCGATGACGACGATTGTAGGCAATAATGGCTTCCTGCAAGGCCGCCTCGTCAAAATCAGGCCACAAGGTATCCGTAAAATAGAGCTCACTGTAGGCTCCCTGCCATGGAAGGAAATTGCTCAAGCGCAATTCTCCACTAGTCCGAATAATTAAGTCTGGGTCTCGTAACTCCTTAGGTAAATGCTGGGTGAAGAGATAGTTGCCAATCAATTCCTCTGTGATGTCACCTGGGTTGATTTTGGCATCTAACACATCCTGGGAAATCAACTTAAGAGCCTGTGTAATCTCAGCACGTCCCCCATAGTTGAGGGCAAAATTAAGAATCAATCCTGTGTTGTTCTTAGTCAATTCCTCAGCTTTAGTCAGAGCTTCAAAAGTTTGCTTAGGAAGGCGATCTGTCTCCCCAATCATTTGAATCTTAACATTATTCGCATGCAATTCCGGGACATAATTATCATAAAACTCTACTGGCAAGTTCATGATAAACTTGACTTCCTGATCTGGACGGTTCCAATTTTCCGTAGAAAAAGCATAGACCGTAATAACCTTGACGCCTAGTTTGTTGGCTGCCTTGGTCACAGTTTGCAATGCTTCCATGCCCGCCTTATGTCCAAAAACCCTCGGTTGCATACGTTTTTTAGCCCAACGGCCATTACCATCCATGATGATGCCGATATGAGCAGGAACCTGTGTCGGAACCTCTACTTCCACAGCCTTATCTTTCTTAAAAAATCCAAACATGATCTTATTCCTATTCAAAAATCTATCGTTTCATTATACCATATTTCCCTATTTTCTTCTATCACTAAGCTATTTATACTCTTCGAAAATCAAATTCAAACCACGTCAGCTTCACCTTGCCGTACTCAAGTACAGCCTGCGGCTAGCTTCCTAGTTTGCTCTTTGATTTTCATTGAGTATTATTCTCAGGCACCAAGCCCATTTTTCAAAAAAATAAGCCGCCTGATTGGGCGACTCTATTTTTTATAGGGAGATTATTATGAAAAAGTTTTAGGAGTTTAAGTTAAGGTCTTCTTAACTTATGGACTTAGTATACACTTCCTAGCTTAAAGTTTCCTTAAGTATTTTTTAAAATCAAATTTTTCCATTTCTCCTGCCAATTTTTCTTGGATAGACGTGTTCGATAGAGAACCATTCGGTCTTGATTCTCTAAAAAATGAGGAGTTGGACGAACTTGAAAATTCAAAATATCCTCCAAACCGTATGGAGTAAAGAGTTCCAAAACGGATTTTTCATTCAAGCGCAGTCCAACAGCCGTACATCGTTCTGGATACTTACTCATAGCATCACAAGAGCTGCTATAGGGAGCAGTATGAGGGCTGTGCTGGTGCATATAGACCTGATTTTTCAATTCCCACTGATACTGAGGAAAATCCGCTCTCAACTTTTTCTCTAGGAACAAGGTTTCCTCATAAGAAATATCCGGATCAAAGAAAATCACATCTACATCTGTTTCAAGATCAAATGCTGGTCTCTCTGACAAGAGATTCCAGATAAAATTTCTGACAGAACCTGCTGCCAACCAAGAATCTTTCAGACCAAGGTTTCGGATGATAGTCAAAATAGCCATCATATCCGGATTTTCTCTGAAAGAGTCTAAAATTTCAGCCTTATTTTTCAATATATTCATACCCTAAATGCTCATATGCCTTAGCAGTCGCCACCCGTCCAGAACGTGTCCGCATGATAAAACCTTTTTGAATCAAGTAGGGCTCATACATGTCTTCAACTGTCTCACGCTCTTCTGCTATGTTAACAGAAAGAGTTCCTAGACCAACAGGACCACCACCGTACATCTCAATCATGGTGCGAAGGATTTTCTGGTCCACATAGTCCAGACCTTCATGGTCAACATCCAGCATAGTCAAAGCCTTATCAGTAATAAGATCATCGATAACCCCATTCCCTATAATCTGGGCAAAATCGCGCACGCGTTTGAGGAGACGATTGGCAATACGAGGGGTTCCACGACTACGTAGGGCTAATTCAGATGCTGCCTCATGAGTGATTTCCATCTCAAAAATATCTGCCGTCCGCTCAACAATTTCCGTCAAGTCAGCATGGGCATAATACTCCATGTGACCTGTAATTCCAAAACGTGCCCGTAAAGGATTGGAAAGCATGCCAGCCCGAGTCGTCGCACCAATCAAGGTAAAAGGTGGCAACTCCAAATGAACACTGCGACTGCCTTCACCAGCCCCAATCATGATATCAATGTAGAAGTCCTCCATAGCACTATAAAGCACCTCTTCCACTGACATAGGCAAGCGATGAATCTCATCAATAAAAAGGACATCCCCCGGTTCTAAGTCATTCAAAATCGCTACCAAATCACCAGCTTTTTCAATGACTGGACCAGAAGTCTGCTTAAGATTTACGCCCAGTTCATTGGCAATAACAAAAGCCATGGTCGTTTTCCCCAGACCTGGAGGTCCAAATAAGAGGACATGATCCAGCGCCTCATCCCGCATTTTTGCTGCTTCGATAAATATTTGCAGCTGATCCTTGACCTTGTCCTGACCGATATATTCACGTAAATATTGGGGACGGAGAGTACGTTCTACCAACTCCTCATCACCCATGATTTCATTATCTAAAATTCTACTCATGATTCTATTATAGCAAAAATCCAGCCTACAAACAAAAAAGCCACCTGATTGGGTGCCTATCGAGTTTAGCCCTCATGTGGTATAATATTCTACGGCACTTCTACACCGCCTACGAAGGGAGGTGAGATAGCCCATGATGGAACTAATCCTTAAAACTATCATCGGACCAATCGCAGTCGGTGTTGTTCTTCGCTTAGTCGATAAATGGCTAAACAAGGACAAATAGTGTCAAAAAAGACCCCAAGCTTATTTGGTCGTGAGCTTGGGGTCTTTTCTAGCCTATGATATAGAACTAATCCTTAATTCTCTTCCATTATCCCACAGTTCACAAATTTTGTCAAAGGTTTACATTCTCTTTAACCGCCGTACAACAATATGATGCACCACGCCTTGACAACCAAGAGCATTATTACATCAGTTCTAACACTTCAATTCACAGACACTTGCAATCAAATTGAGGTTGAAGTAACTGAAGCGACAACAGACCTATTTCTTAGTCCTATTCGCTAAAAAAGTCCCCGAAAAAATCTCAAAAAGTCCCCGACAAAAATCCGAAAAATATCGAAAAATGATGTTTAGAAAACTCCCCAAAAGCCTGAAATAGAGCCAAAAAACTCCACCTGATTGGGTGGAGTTAAGGGAGATTATTATGAAAAAGAAAAGTTTAGGATTTTATTAAATAAAGTTAGGAGGTCTTTATTTAATAACTATATGATACAATACGAAGCTTAAAACTAGCTTAACTTTTCTCAAATTTTACTATTTTGCAAAAAATTTCTATCACCATCACCTCACCACGAAAAAAAGCCACCTGATTGGGTGACTTCATTAGGAGATTATGATGAAAAAAGTTTTAGGATTTCATTAAATAAAGTTAGGAGGTCTTTATTTAATGACTATATCATACTAGACCATCCTTAAACTTTGCTTAATAACAAACAAGTTTTGTTATTTTTCTCTGTTTACCCAAATCATTCCTGTACAATCATAGGTGGATAAAGTTTCAAACCCCATAGAACGATAAAATCCAACGTTTTTTTCTGTCTGTTCTGTCGCCAGCTGGACTTGATAAGCCTCTTTAAAATCCTCTAAAGCCTCTTTCATCAAGGAGCTACCAATTCCTTGGCGCTGATAGCTAGGTAAAACAATCAAATCCTGTACAAAAACTGACGAAAAACCATCTCCAACCAAACGAATCAAACCCACCACGGTATCACCATCAAGTGCCAGATAAATTGCTAATGAGTGAGACAAGGCCTGCTCCAGTATCTGAGGTTGATTTGTATAATTTGTCCAACCGACAGCCTGATAGAGATAAAAAACATCCTCGAGCTTGACAATTTCTTGTTTTCTAATGATTATCATGGCACCACCTCTTAGAGTTCTCTCAAACTCTTGTACTGTCGTCCATTTTGATCAAAATTTTCAGGAGACAACCACGTTTCCAAACGCGTTTTGACTTTTGGCCAGTCCTTATCAATCATAGACAACCAATCCGTATCCCTCGTACGCCCCTTATAAATGACTGCCTGACGGAAGGTTCCTTCATAGACAAATCCCAAACGCTCCGCAGCTCGTCTTGATGGCAGGTTAAGAGCATCGCATTTCCATTCATAGCGACGATAGTTAAGCTCCTCAAAGACATAGCAAGCCAAGAGATACTGGGCTTCTGTTCCTATCCGTGTCCCCCTGAGCTCTGGAGAAAAAGTGACAGCTCCCACTTCTATTACTCGGTTATTCTGGTCAATGCGCATGAGAGAAAAAGTTCCCAAAGCCTTACCAGTTGCCTTGTCTATGATTGCATAGTAAAAACGGTCCTTACGAGCCAACATCTGATTTAAAAGAGTAAGCAGCTCCTCTATGTCTGCTACTGCTTCCTGAAAGAGGTAGGTCCACATCTCACGAGGAGTATCAGGACCATAAACAGCTAACAAATCCTTCGCATGCTTTTCTACCGAGAGAGCCTCTATCCTAGCATAACGCCCTTCTAAGAAATCAATAGAAGGCAGTGCACCGGGTGTGTAACCTTCCATTGCCTCACCAATCATCTGACCATATTCATTTACTGGCATAACCTTCTCCTTGTTTTGCTTTCCAAACTTTATAGTTGCACATAGTATATCATACTTTCATAACAAGATTCAAAAAATCCTCCAGATTCTACTCTGAAGGATTCCTATCTTATTTCACAACGATATTAACCAATTTATTAGGTACACTAATCACTTTCACGATTTCCTTACCATCAATTTCTGCTTTGACTTTTTCGTCAGCGAGAGCAATTTCTTGTAATTCTTCGCGTGATAGATCTTTAGCGACCATGAGTTTGGCACGGACTTTTCCTTTGATTTGGACAACGATTTCGATTTCGTCTTCAACTAATTTGCTTTCGTCCCATGTCGGCCAAGCCACGTAAGAGATTGAGTCACCTGTTGCTGCAACTGTTTGCCAGAGCTCTTCTGCCAAGTGAGGTGCAAATGGTGCAATCAACTGAACGAAGCCTTTGGCGTAGTCTACATAAAGTTTGTCTTCTTTGTTAGCCGCGTTGACAAAGACCATAAGTTGGGCAATGGCTGTGTTGAATTTCAATGATTCGATTTGCTCAGTGACAGCTTTAACAGTTTCGTTGTAGACCTTGTCAAGAGCGCCATTGTTTTCCGCAACAGTCTCCTTACTTGTAATCAAACGGTAAACACGATCAAGGAACTTACGGCTTCCTTCCAGTCCTTCTTCTGACCAAGCGATCGAAGCATCAAGTGGTCCCATAAACATTTCATAAACACGAAGGGTATCAGCACCGTATTGTTCCACCACATCATCTGGGTTAACCACATTCTTGAGGGACTTAGACATCTTAGCTGGAGCTTGCTCTAACTCTTCACCTGTTTCCACATGGAAGAAGGATCCATCACGTTTTTCAACCTTGTCAGTCGCCACAAGCGCTCCACGGTGATCACGGTAGCTGGTTCCCAAAATCATCCCTTGGTTAAAGAGTTTTTGGAATGGTTCTTTGGTTGGAACGACACCGAGGTCATAGAGGAATTTGTGCCAGAAACGAGCGTAGAGCAAGTGAAGGACGGCATGCTCTGCACCACCAACATAGATATCTACTGGCAACCATTGTTTGAGAAGATCCTCATCGGCCAATTTCTCAGTATTGTGTGGGTCAATATAGCGGAGGTAGTACCAGCTTGAACCTGCCCATTGTGGCATGGTGTTGGTTTCACGACGACCCTTGACACCATCTTCACGAGTCACTTCAAGCCAATCTGTCAAGTTAGCTAGTGGACTTTCACCAGTACCTGAAGGACGGATATCCTTGGTTACTGGCAAGACAAGTGGCAATTCACTTTCAGGGACAGCTGTTGAAGTTCCATCTTCCCAATGAATGATAGGAATTGGCTCACCCCAGTAACGTTGACGGCTAAAGAGCCAGTCGCGGAGACGGTAGGTAACCTTCTCTTGTCCACAGCCTTTTTCTTCCAACCAAGCCACGATCTTAGCAATCGCTTCTTCTTTGTTTAATCCATCTAGGAAGTCTGAATTAACGTGAAGGCCGTCCTCTGTGTAGGCAGCTTCTGCTACATTTCCACCTTCAAGTACTTCGACGATTGGAAGATCAAATTGCTTAGCAAATTCCCAGTCACGTTGGTCATGGGCTGGCACAGCCATAACGGCACCTGTACCGTAACTAGCAAGAACATAATCCGCAATCCAGATTGGAATCTCTTTGCCATTGACAGGGTTAATGGCATAAGCACCAGTCCAAACACCAGTTTTTTCTTTGGCAAGGTCAGTACGAGCCAAGTCTGATTTCAGACTGGCTTGGTGTTTGTAGTCTGCTACTGCTTCTGCTTGCTCTGGACTTGTGATAGCGTCAACCAAATCATGTTCAGGAGCCAAAACTGTGAAAGTCGCACCGAAAAGAGTATCAGGACGAGTGGTAAAGACTGTAAATTCCTTGTCTGTTCCCTTAACTTTAAAAGTTACATTAGCACCAGTTGATTTCCCAATCCAGTTACGTTGCATGTCCTTGATAGACTCTGGCCAATCAAGCTCATCCAAGTCATTGAGCAGACGCTCTGCGTAGGCCGTGATTTTGAGCATCCATTGGCGCATTGGTTTGCGGACAACTGGATAACCTCCACGCTCAGATGTTCCATCAGGAAGAACTTCTTCGTTAGCGATGGCAGTTCCTAGCTCCTCAACCCAGTTTACTGGTACTTCTGCTTCATAGGCCAAGCCTTTTTCGTAAAGCTTAGTGAAAATCCATTGAGTCCACTTGTAGTAATTTGGATCTGTTGTGTTAACTTCACGATCCCAGTCATAAGAAAATCCAAGCGCATTGATTTGGCGTTTGAAGTTGGCAATGTTCTCCGCCGTAAATTCTGCTGGGTCATTACCTGTATCCATAGCGTATTGCTCTGCAGGCAAACCAAAAGCATCCCAACCCATTGGGTGAAGGACATTGTATCCTTGCGCACGTTTGAAACGGCTGAGGATATCTGTCGCTGTATAGCCTTCTGGGTGTCCTACGTGCAGACCCGCTCCAGATGGATAAGGGAACATATCAAGAGCATAAAACTTAGGTTTTGATGCATCTGTTCCTGTCTTAAATGTATGATGTTCTGCCCAGTAGCCCTGCCACTTAGGCTCGATTTCTTTATGATTGTAAAAACTCATGGTCTCTCTCCAATTTTGTGATGTTACTATTATACCATTTTTGAGGGAATTTGAAAGACGAGAAATGTTCTTTTAGGCTTGTATAACAAGAAAGACTGAATCGCAAATCCAGCTTATATAACAGTATAAAAAATTAGCCCCCATTTGGAGCTAACTTCTATTAACTATTTGTCTCTTGCATCTTCTCACGCCCTAGCTCTCGGTAACTACGGTCTCCGACAACCTCAACTCTAAACTGGCCGCCCTCATATTCAAGGATAGTCACGCTACCATTATCTAGACCATGCGGATGCATACCATTAATCAGATAAACAATGGTTCCAATGGTCATTCCGTGGCTGACAACGAGAGCGTTGCCCCCACCTTGTTCTTCCATTTCTTTGGCAATCGCTTCAAAACCTTCCTTGATTCGACCACTGAGTTTTTCCCATCCTTCAGCCCAACCAGCTGTATCGACCTCTACCAAACCCTCAGCCAGTTCAGCATAAGACAATTGGTGAACGTGGTCCACATTAAAGATACGAGGAATAATGCCCATGAAAAGATCACCATCATAAGCTCCGTCAAAGCTACCGAAACACCATTCTCTGATACGCTTGTCCATGCGATAAGGGATTTTCCCCTGCAAGCCAAGTTCTTCAAGAATGATTCCCATTGTCTGAATGGTGCGCCCTGAATCACTCGAATAAGCGCGCTCAAACTGTAGACCAGATTCTCGCAAACCGATTCCTAATTCTTGAATTCCTCGTTCACCTTCAGCTGTTAAGGGAGTATCGCTCCAACCTTGCGCGCGACCAATCGTGTTAAACATAGTCTTGCCATGACGTACCAAATACAATCGTACTTTTACCATTTTCCGTCCTCCGTTTGCTTCTATTATATCATGGATGATAAAACAAAAGCCACCCAGACAGGCGACTTTTGCAGGAGATTATTATGAAAAAGTTTAGGAGTTCATTAAATAAAGATATTAGATGAAAATCAAATTCAAACTAAATCAGTGTTATCTGTTTCAAATAATATTAGGAGGTCTTTATTTAATGATTATAGTATACACATCCAACCTTAAATAGAACTTAAAATTTCTCCTATTTTCTTAATTTTTAAAACTATGAATTGGTGCTGGGATTTGGCCTCCACGAGAAATGAAATCGACAGACGAAGCTCCATTGACTTTCATTACTGGAGCTGTACCAAGAAGACCACCAAACTCAATCATATCGCCTTCTTTTCCTTTTGGAATGATACGAACAGCCGTTGTTTTCATATTGATAACACCAATTGCAGCTTCATCTGCAATCATGGCCGCAATGGTTTCAGCTGGTGTACCCTCTGGAATGGCAATCATATCCAAACCAACAGAACAGATAGCCGTCATGGCTTCTAGTTTTTCTAAATTAAGAGAACCATTTTGCACTGCAGCAATCATTCCCTCATCCTCAGAAACAGGGATAAAGGCACCAGACAAACCACCGACTTGGTTGCAGGCCATAACTCCACCCTTCTTAACTTGGTCATTCAAGAGAGCCAAGGCAGCCGTCGTCCCATGCGTACCAACTGTTTCTAGCCCCATTTCTTCAAGGACACGTGCAACAGAATCTCCAACCGCAGGAGTTGGCGCCAAGCTCAAGTCCACAATACCAAATTCCACACCCAGTCTCTCACTGGCCATTTGACCAACCAATTGACCGATACGAGTGATTTTAAAGGCAGTTTTCTTAACTGTTTCGGCTACTACGTCAAAGCTCTCTCCACGAACTTTTTCCAGAGCACGCTTCACCACACCAGGACCAGAAACTCCGACATTGATGATAACATCTGCTTCCCCAACACCATGGAAGGCACCCGCCATAAATGGATTGTCCTCAACAGCATTAGCGAATACAACCAACTTGGCTGCCCCCATATCAGATAGAGTTGCCGTTTCCTTGATAACTCGTCCCATATCTGCGACAGCCGTCATATTGATACCAGACTTGGTTGAGCCGATATTGACTGACGAGCAGACCTTGTCCGTTTCAGCCAAAGCACGAGGAATAGAATTGATGAGAATCTCATCTCCCTTTTGGTACCCCTTTTGTACCAAGGCAGAGAAACCACCAATAAAGTCCACACCGATTTCTTTCGCAGCCCTATCAAGCGCTTTTGCCAGAACCACATAGTCCGTCGCATCTGTCGCTGCCCCAATCAAAGAGATAGGAGTCACCGATACACGCTTATTAACGATTGGAATCCCCAACTCAGCCGCAATTTCATCGCCAACAGCCACTAAATTAGCTGCCTTGGTCGTAATCTTTTGATAAATTTTCTCCGCAGCACGATTGATATCTGGATCAATACAGTCCAAAAGAGAAATCCCCATGGTAATGGTTCTGATATCGAAGTTTTGCTCCTCAATCATGGCAATGGTTTCAGTAACTTGTCTAATATCCATGTGCACCTCCTAGATATTATACATAGCTTCGAAAATCGCTGCACTCTGAATATTGATTTTTACATTCAAAGTTTGCCCAAAAGCTTCAAATTCATTACGAAGATAGGTAAAATCTTGCTTTTTATCACTAGAGACGACAGCCATCATCGTGAAATATTCATCCAAGACGGTTTGAGAGATATCATCAATATTCAACCCCAATTCTGCAATTTTACCAGAAACACCTGCAACAATTCCAGATTTATCTTTACCAACAACAGTTATAATCGCTTTCATAAGCAAACTCCAATTCTTCTTTTAATTAGGAAACCTGAACATTAAACAGGATTCTTTTCAAATAGTATAGCATAATTCTAACTAAAATACTCAAAAACGCCTGCTTACGAAGTTGTTCTTAAGAAAAAAACAATTTCGTAAACAAGCGTCTACTATCCCAACTTATGATGAGTGTTCCCGCTAGGACCGAAATCCTAGCGGTAGACCAGAGCTAGACTAAGAGCACAAGACTCCATCATCATAACACTCAACAAAATTGATGATTTTATACTAATTCGATGATCGCCATTGGCGCTGCATCACCACGACGTGGTTCAGTTTTAAGGATACGAGTGTATCCACCGTTACGTTCAGCATAACGAGGTGCGATTTCTGAGAACAATTTTTGAAGTGCTGTAGTAGAAGTGTACTTATCAGTTGCTTCATCATAGTTTTCAGATGCGATTTCATTACGTACGAAAGCAGCTGCTTGACGACGTGCATGCAAATCACCACGTTTACCTAGAGTAATCATTTTTTCAACAGTTTTACGGATTTCTTTAGCACGAGCTTCAGTTGTCACGATTGATTCGTTGATCAAAAGGTCAGTTGTCAAATCGCGAAGCATTGCTTTACGTTGTGAGCTAGTGCGTCCTAGTTTACGGTAAGCCATGTATTCCTCCTTTATTTATCTTTTAATCCAAGACCCAAATCAATGAGTTTGAGTTTCACTTCTTCCAAACTCTTGCGTCCAAGATTTCGTACTTTCATCATCTCTGCTTCAGATTTTTCTGTCAAATCATGCACAGTATTGATACCGGCACGTTTCAAACAGTTGTATGAACGCACAGACAAGTCCAGTTCCTCAATCGTACGATCCAAAATACGATCGTCAGATTCAGTGTCAGCTTCTTTCATCACTTCAGTTGACTTAGCAATCTCAGTAAGATTTGTAAACAAATCAAGATGTTCTGTCAAAATGCGTGCTGAAAGCCCTAAAGCATCTTCTGGAATAATTGTTCCATTAGTCAAGATTTCAAGGGTTAATTTGTCAAATCCATCATTGCTACCTACACGAGCAGGTTCCACTTGATAGTTGACTTTTGTAACTGGTGTATAAATAGAATCTACAGCAAGTGTTCCAACTGGTGCATTATCTTTTTTATTTTCATCAGCAGGTACATATCCACGACCACTGTTAACAGTCATAGTCGCTTTTAGGGAAGAACCTTCACCGATTGTAAAGAGATAATGATCTGGATTTACAATTTCAATATCGCTATCTGTCAAAATGTCACCAGCTGTTACTTCAGCAGGACCTTCAACATCTAGTTCGATGATTTTTTCGTCTTCAACGTACGATTTCACTGCAATTCCTTTAATGTTCAGAATGATTTGCATCACATCTTCACGAACACCTGGAACTGTGTCAAACTCATGTAACACACCATCAATGTTGATAGATGTCACAGCTGCTCCTGGTAGAGAAGCTAGAAGTACACGACGAAGAGAGTTACCAAGAGTTGTACCGTAGCCACGTTCAAGTGGTTCGATTACAAACTTGCCATAATCTTTATTTTCATCAATTTTTGTTATATTTGGTTTTTCAAACTCGATCATTTAGTTACTCCCTCTTAAACGAAAAGCAGTGTAATGCGATGATTATACACGGCGACGTTTTGGAGGACGAGCACCATTGTGTGGCACTGGAGTCACATCACGAATTGCTGTTACTTCAAGACCAGCGGCAGCAAGCGCACGAATAGCTGACTCACGACCAGAACCTGGACCTTTTACAGTAACTTCAACTGATTTAAGACCGTGTTCTTGTGCAGATTTAGCAGCAGCTTCAGAAGCCATTTGAGCAGCGAATGGTGTAGATTTACGAGAACCTTTGAAACCAAGAGCACCAGCTGATGACCAAGCAATTGCATTACCATGCACATCAGTAATCATAACAATAGTGTTATTAAATGTAGCGTGAATATGAGCAATACCAGATTCGATATTCTTTTTCACACGACGTTTACGTGTTGGTTTAGCCAAGACTTTTACCTCCTATATTATTTTTTCTTACCAGCAATCGCAACAGCTTTACCTTTACGAGTGCGAGCGTTGTTTTTAGTGTTTTGTCCACGGACAGGAAGTCCACGACGGTGACGGATACCACGGTATGAACCGATTTCCATCAAACGTTTGATGTTCAAGTTTACTTCACGACGAAGGTCACCTTCAACTTTGATTGCATCCACTTCACGACGGATAGCATCTTCTTGATCTGATGTAAGATCACGTACACGAACATCTTCTGAGATTCCAGCAGCAGCCAAAATTTTCTTAGATGTTGCAAGTCCGATACCATAAACATAAGTCAATGAGATTACTACGCGTTTGTCATTTGGAATGTCAACTCCAGCAATACGAGCCATGTTTTCTCCTTTCTATCTTATCCTTGACGTTGTTTGTGTTTTGGATTTGCTGGGCAAATCACCATAACACGACCATTACGACGAATAACTTTACAGTATTCGCAAATTGGTTTGACCGATGGTCTTACTTTCATTTCTTATCCCTCCAAGTTTTTCGATTATTTAAAGCGGTAAGTGATACGTCCACGTGTCAAGTCATATGGACTCATTTCGACAGTAACACGATCTCCCGCTAAAATACGAATATAGTTTTTACGAATTTTACCAGAAACTGTTGCTAAAATCTGATGTCCATTTTCAAGTTCAACCGTAAACATTGCATTCGGCATTGTATCAACTACTTTGCCTTCAACTTCAATCACATCGTCTTTTGCCACGCAAAAGCACCTCCATAAATTTCGATTCGATGCCTCTAGACACAGAGACAACAATTATAAGTCAGACTATCTCAGTATAACATTTGTAGCGGATTTTTGCAAGTGTGAAAAACGCTTTATTTCAAATTTGTCAATACTTTTTCGATATCTGAGAAGACATCATTGATATCTTGATTACCTTCGATGTCATGAACCAAACCTTTGGCACGGTAGTGAGCAATGATTGGTTCTCCTTGAGCAATATTCACATCCAAACGACGTTTGACTGTCTCAGGCTTATCATCTTCACGTTGGTAGTAATCTTCTTCTTTATAGTCAACTGGTGGGTTAAAGACCTTGTGGAAAGTTTCTCCAGTTACGCGGTGGATAATACGACCACTCAAACGTTCCAAGAGACTGTCAGGGTTCACCTCAATGTTGATGACACCTTCTAGTTCAATGCCAAGTTCAGCCAATGTTTTGTCCAAGGCATGAGCTTGTTCGATTGTACGTGGGTAACCATCCAACAAGAATCCTGTTTCTTTAATATCATCTTGTGAAAGACGTTCTTTTACGATTCCATTTGTAACTTCGTCAGGAACCAATTCACCCTTGTCAATGTATGACTTAGCAAGAACACCCATTTCAGTTTGATTTGCCATAGCAGCGCGGAACATATCACCTGTTGAGATATGTGCAACATGGAATTGTTCTACGATTTTTGCTGCTTGAGTTCCCTTACCTGCACCAGGTAAGCCCATAATCAAAAGATTCATGATTTGATCTCCTTATTTTATTTTTAAATAGAAGCAAAAAATTTTCTCACCCCTATTTAAAAACAAAATAGAAGAGGGGAGACCAAACTCTTACAAATGTTAGAGTTAAACCTCCACTCCCTCAGTATTTACTGATTCCGTAAATACTTCTATTCTGTTCTATCCATGAAACCAACATACTTACGTTTCAATAGGTAACCTTCCAATTGTTTGATTCCTTCAATACCTGTAGAGATAATGATCAAAAGACTTGTTCCTCCAAAAGCAACCGCCTCTGAAAGTCCGAAAACATCTTTCGCTACGATCGGTAAAATAGAAATCACACCAAGGAAGAGGGAACCAACAGTTGCAAGACGACGAAGAAGTTTAGACATATATTCTTCTGTACCTTTACCAGGACGAACTCCATGGATATAAGCACCGCTCTTTTGTAGGTTCTCTGCCGCTTTTTCAGGATTAATCTGTACAAACGTATAGAAGAATGTAAAGAGAATAATCAACAAAGCATACATGGCAATACCAGTTGGTGAAGTTGTTGCCAGCATTTCTTGTGCTGTTCTCACCCAAGGCCAATCATGACCTGTAGCACTCAAAAACTGAAGAATAGCCGCAGGCGCTGCAGTAATCGAACTTGCAAAGATAACAGGGATAACTCCAGCAGGGTTTACCTTCAAAGGAAGGTAAGAGCTAGATGGAGCACCTTGTGCAACTTTAGTATATTGGATAGGAATTTTGTATTCTGCTTGTTGAACATAAGTTGTAAAGTAAATGATCAACAATACAGTAATAATCAAAATGATTACAAAAATAATAGATGAGTTGATACGGTCACTTGGAACGTTCACAAAGTAGTCCACATAGATGCCCTGAATCATCTCTGGAATTGAGGCAACAATCCCGGCAAAGATAATCATAGAAACACCATTTCCGTATCCCTTATCTGTAATTTGCTCTCCCAACCAAGTCACAATCATGCTACCAGCTGTTAAGATGATACCAATCATGATAAAAACTTGTGGAGTAAGAGCTGTTTTCAACAATTGAGCTCCAGCCAAAGTATTAAAACCAGCTGTAATCCCGATAGATTGCACAAAGGCTAAAACAAGAGCAATATAACGAGTAGCTTGATTTAATTTTCTTCGACCTACTTCCCCTTGTTTACCCCACTCTACAAATTTGGGTAAAATATCCATTTGCAAGAGTTGGACAACGATAGAGGCCGTAATGTAGGGACTAACACCAAGAGCAAAAACTGAGAAGTTTTTCATGGCATTCCCTGAGACCAAGCTCAACATGTTTAAGAAGGATAATCCACTTAAAGCATTCAAGCTATTGGCATTCACACCAGGAACTGTTATGCTAGTTCCGATACGAAAAACCAAAACGATAAAAATTGTAAATAAAATTTTTGATCGAACCTGCTTGACTTTAAGAGCTTCTCTTAATAATTTAAAAAACATAGGTCACCTCTCTTAGATGACTTCTACTGAACCACCTTTAGCAGTGATAGCTTCTTCAGCTGATTTAGAGAATTTAGCTGCTTTCACAGTCAATTTCTTAGTCAACTCACCGTTACCAAGAATTTTAATACCTGATTTTTCAGCTTTAACAATTCCTGCTTCGATAAGAACAACTGGAGTAACTTCAGCACCATCTTCAAAGACGTTCAATTGGTCAAGGTTCACAATTGCGTATTCTTTAGCGTTAATGTTAGTGAATCCACGTTTTGGAAGACGACGGAACAATGGAGTTTGTCCACCTTCAAAACCAAGGCGAACTCCGCCACCGCTACGAGCTTTTTGACCTTTTTGACCACGACCAGATGTTTTACCGTTACCTGATGAAGTACCACGACCAACGCGGTTACGTACTTTACGAGAACCTTCTGCAGGTTTCAATTCATGAAGTTTCATTTTTATTTTCTCCTCTTTTGTAAAATGCTAGCGCCGATAAGGGAGAAAAGGTTGTCTCCCCCATCAACTCGCCTATACGACGTCATCATAGATGACTATATCTAGTTTTAGGGGATGGTATACTGCACATCCCCTAAAAATTCATTAGTTTACTTCTTCAACTGTTACCAAGTGAGATACTGCAGTGATCATACCACGGATAGCAGCGTTGTCTTCTTTAATAACAGAGCTGTTCAATTTGCCAAGTCCAAGTGCTACAACAGTTTTACGTTGTGATGGAATGCGTCCGATTGGAGACTTAGTCAAAGTAATTTTAATTTGAGCCATTTTATCCCCTTTCTTATGCCAAATCAGAAACTGAAATACCACGAAGGGCAGCAACTTCTTCAGCGCGTTTCAATTGTTTCAAACCTTCAACAGTTGCACGAACAATGTTGATTGGAGTGTTAGAACCAAGTGATTTAGATGTAATATCTGCCACACCTGCCAATTCCACAACGGCACGAACTGCACCACCAGCGGCAACTCCAGAACCTTCTACAGCAGGTTTCAACAATACTTTAGCTCCACCGAATTCTGAAAGAACTTCGTGTGGGATTGTTGTTCCAACCATAGGAACTTCGATCAAGTTTTTCTTAGCATCATCTACTGCTTTACGGATTGCTTCTGGAACTTCTTGAGCTTTACCAGTACCAAATCCTACGCGACCGTTGTGGTCACCAACAACAACAAGAGCTGCGAAACGAAGACGACGTCCACCTTTAACAACTTTTGTAACACGGTTGACAGCAACTACGCGTTCTTCTAATTCAACTGCATTGTCTTTAAATGCCATTTTCTAGTGTCCTCCTATTAGAATTTCAATCCGTTTTCACGAGCTGCATCAGCCAAAGCTTTCACACGTCCGTGATATAGATATCCACCGCGGTCGAACACCACTTCTGAAATACCTTTAGCGTTTGCACGTTCTGCAACGAGTTTACCGACAGCAACGGCTTGTTCAGTTTTAGTTCCTTTTGAAACTTCTTTGTCAAGAGTTGAAGCACTTGCGAGCGTTACACCCGCTACGTCATCAATCACTTGAGCGTAGATGCCTGTATTAGAACGGAATACGTTCAAACGTGGGCGATCAGCAGTTCCAGAGAGTTTTCCGCGAACGCGACGGTGGCGTTTTTGGCGGAGTTTGTTTTTATCTGGTTTTGAAATCACAGTTTTCACCTCTTTAGTTTTAAATCGTGTGCTATGCACAAAGTTGGTAAATAGGTTGGTGGTTGAAAATCAACCACTCAACATTATTTACCTGTTTTACCTTCTTTACGGCGAACGAATTCACCAACGTAACGGATACCTTTACCTTTATATGGTTCTGGTGAACGAAGGCTACGTACGTAAGCAGCTGTTTGACCAACTACTTCTTTTGAAATTCCGCTAACAACGATTGTTGTTGGATTTGGAAGTTCAAAAGTAATTCCTTCTGGAGCTTCAACTTCGTCTGGATGAGATTTACCAACAGCCAAAACAAGTTTAGATCCTTGAAGTTGTGCACGGTAACCAACCCCGCGCATTTCAAGTTCTTTCTTGAATCCTTCTGATACACCAATAACCATGTTGTTCAAAAGGGCACGAGTAGTTCCGTGGATAGTTTTCATTTCTTTTGAATCGTTTGGACGGTGAAGAGTTACTTCACTACCTTCCACACGGATTTCAATATCTTTTGAGAACTCACGAGTAAGTTCTCCTTTAGGTCCTTTTACAGTTACAACGTTGTCATTGTTAGTGATTTCTACACCAGCAGGCAACACGATAACTTTATTACCAATACGTGACATGTTTATTTTCTCCTGTTAGATTGTCAGGCCTAAACGGCCAGTTTTCACGGGGGTTCAGATACTTATTTAGTTCAAAAACTGAACTGAACACGCTCTAAGAACTGTGCAAAATAGATAAGTTGGCTTGTTTGTCAACAAACTTCTCCAACTTTCTAATTTTGCTTTGTTCTTTACGAGCTTTGTATCTTGATTTTACCAAACGTAAGCGATAACTTCCCCACCAACATTCTTTTGGCGTGCTTCTTTATCAGTGAGCAAACCTTCAGAAGTTGAAAGGATAGCAATTCCAAGTCCGTTAAGAACTTTTGGAAGGTCTTCACGTTTTTTGTAGACGCGAAGTCCTGGTTTAGAAACACGTTTCAAGTTAGTGATAACTTTTTCACCGTTTGGTCCGTATTTAAGGAATACACGGATGATGCCTTGTTTGTCATCTTCGATGATTTCAACGTTTTTTACAAAACCTTCGCGTTTAAGGATTTCAGCAATCCCTTTTTTGATGTTTGATGCAGGTACTTCAAGTACTTCGTGTTTAGCTTGGTTAGCGTTACGAATACGAGTTAGGAAGTCTGCGATTGGGTCAGTCATAACCATTTTGTTTTTCTCCTCTTACTAGTAGTTTGCAAGTTGCACTTGCTAGTTAATACATGATACAAAGAGCGTAACAGCACGAGCAAAAATAGGCAATTTGATGCAGGAGCGATGCTCCAAAGCAAATTGGTCTTTTTTGCCAAAGCTGTAGCTCGTGTTCAAATTGGCAAGCCCAACTGAACCCGGGCTAAACTCTGTGTGAAAAAGATAAACTTTCCTAGAAACTTCAGTTTCTTCGTCAAGTTTCCTATTTTCACTTAGAGTTTTGACGCCCTTGATATCTTAAATTACCAAGATGCTTTTGTTACACCAGGGATTTGTCCTTTGTAAGCTAATTCACGGAAGCAAACACGGCAAAGTTTAAATTTGCGGTAAACTGAATGTGGACGACCACATTTTTCACAACGAGTATAAGCTTGAGTAGAGAACTTCGCTGGACGTTTGTTCTTAGCAATCATTGATTTTTTAGCCATTAGATTTACCTCCTATATTATTTTGCAAAAGGCATTCCAAGGCCTGTAAGCAATGCACGTGACTCTTCGTCAGTGTTAGCAGTTGTTACGATAACGATGTCAAGACCACGAGTTTTGTCAACGTCATCGAAGTTGATTTCTGGGAAGATCAATTGTTCTTTCACACCAAGTGTGTAGTTTCCGCGTCCATCAAATGATTTTGTTGGAACACCGTGGAAGTCACGTACACGTGGAAGTGAAACTGAAACCAATTTATCCAAGAATTCGTACATACGTTCACCACGAAGGGTAACTTTTGCACCGATCGCAACACCTTCACGAAGACGGAAGCCGGCGATTGATTTTTTAGCTTTAGTGATAAGTGGTTTTTGACCTGAGATAAGCGCCAATTCTTCAGCAGCTTTTTCAAGGCTTTTAGCGTTTGATACAGCTTCACCAACACCCATGTTCAAAACGATCTTATCTACTTTAGGCACAGCCATCACTGATGAGTAGTTGAATTGTTCTGTCAAAGCAGGAACTACTTCATTAAGATATTTTTCTTTTAAACGATTTGCCATTATACTTCTCCTTTCCTTCGTGATTAATCAAGCACTTCGCCTGATTTTTTGTTGTAGCGAACTTTTTTACCGTCTACAAATTTGTAACCAACACGACCAGCTACACCATTTTTGTCCAAAACTTGAACGTTTGATACGTGGATAGCTGCTTCTTTCTCGATGATACCACCTTGAGGAAGCTCGTTAGTTGGACGTTGGTGTTTCTTAACGATGTTAACACCTTCAACGATAACTTTGTTTACTTTTGGAAGGGCAGTAAGGACAACAGCTTCTGTCCCCTTATCTTTACCAGCGATTACGCGAACTTTGTCGCCTTTTTTTACAAACATTAGGTTTCTCCTTGATTTTTCTTACGCCCATAAGGGCACCCTGGAGGTAAATCCAGGGGACTAGTTTGTTTCTAAAAATTAAAGTACTTCTGGAGCAAGTGACACGATCTTCATGAAGCCACCTTCACGCAATTCACGTGCAACTGGGCCAAAGATACGTGTTCCGCGAGGAGTTTTGTCTTCACGGATGATAACTGCTGCGTTTTCGTCAAATTTGATGTATGAACCATCAGCACGACGAGCACCTGATTTAGTACGAACGATAACTGCTTTAACAACGTCACCTTTTTTAACCGCACCACCAGGAGTAGCTTGTTTTACAGATGCCACGATAACATCACCGATGTTTGCAAATTTACGTCCTGAACCACCAAGAACTTTGATAGTCAAGATTTCGCGAGCACCGCTGTTGTCTGCGACTTTCAAACGAGTTTCTGTTTGAATCATTTCAGTTTTCTCCTTTCAGGTTTGATTAGATGATGACCGCTTCTTCAACAACTTCTACAAGACGGAAACGTTTTGTAGCTGAAAGCGGGCGAGTTTCCATGATACGTACGATATCGCCTTCTTTGGCAACATTGTTTTCATCATGAGCTTTGTATTTTTTAGAGTAGTTAATACGTTTACCATAGACTGGGTGGTTACGTTTTGTTTCAACTACAACTGTGATTGTCTTGTCCATTTTGTCAGATACAACACGTCCAACAAGAACTTTACGATTATTGCGTTCCATTGAAATTTCTCCTTCCCTAGTCTATTATTTCGCTTCAGATTGAACTGTTTTGATACGAGCGATTTGTTTTTTAACTTCTTTCAAGCGAGCTGTTTGTTCCAATTGACCAGTAGCAGCTTGGAAACGAAGTTCAAACAATTCTTTTTTCAATTCGTTTTCGCGCTTCGCGAGTTCTTCTTGAGAAAGACCACGAAGTTCTTTAACAAATTCTTTTACTTCATTAAGTTTCATGCCTTCTCCTTATTCTGCTTCACGTTTTACGAATTTACATTTAACTGGCAATTTGTGGCTAGCAAGACGAAGCGCTTCGCGAGCGATCTCTTCAGATACACCAGCGATTTCGAACATCACTTTACCACGTTTAACTGGTGCTACCCAACCTTCAGGTGCCCCTTTACCAGATCCCATACGCACACCGATAGCTTTAGCAGTGTATGATTTGTGTGGGAAGATTTTAATCCAAACTTTACCACCACGTTTCATGTAACGAGTCATGGCGATACGAGCAGCTTCGATTTGGCGGTTAGTGATCCAGTGGCTAGTTGTAGCTTGAAGACCGTATTCACCGAATGCTACTTCTTTTCCACCTTTTGCTTCACCGCGCATTTTTCCACGGAATTCACGACGGTGTTTAACACGTTTAGGTACTAACATTGGTTATTTACCTCCTTTAGTGTTTTTGCGAGCTGGAAGAACTTCACCACGGTAGATCCATACTTTAACACCAAGTTTACCGTATGTAGTATCTGCTTCTTCCCAAGCGTAATCGATATCTGCACGAAGTGTGTGAAGTGGAACAGTTCCTTCAGAGTATCCTTCAGCACGGGCGATATCTGCACCGTTCAAACGACCTGATACTTGAGTTTTGATTCCTTTAGCTCCAGCACGCATTGCACGTTGGATTGCTTGTTTTTGTGCACGACGGAAAGCAACACGTTGCTCCAATTGACGAGCAATACCTTCACCTACAAGGTGAGCATCCAAATCAGGTTGTTTGATTTCGATGATGTTGATGTGTACTTGTTTTCCAGTCAATTTGTTAAGTTTTGCACGGAGTGCATCAACGTTAGCACCACCTTTACCGATAACCATACCTGGTTTAGCAGTGTGAAGTGAAACGTTAACTTTGTTTACTGCGCGTTCGATTTCAATAGTTGAAACTGCTGCGTCAGCAAGTTCTTTTTGAACGAATTTACGGATTGCAAGATCTTCATGAAGGTAATCCGCGTATTCTTTTTCAGCATACCATTTGGCATCCCAATCACGGATGATGCCGACACGCATACCAATTGGATGTACTTTTTGACCCACGATTTTACCTCCTTATTTTTCTGCAACAGCTACAGTGATGTGAGCTGTACGTTTGTTGATTGGTGAAGCTGAACCTTTCGCACGTGGACGGAAACGTTTCATAGTTGGTCCTTCGTTTGCGAATGCTTCAGATACTACCAAGTTAGCTTTATCCAAACCAAAGTTGTTTTCAGCGTTAGCTACAGCTGAGTTCAAAACTTTCAAGATGATTTCAGCAGCTTTGTTTGGAGTGAATGTCAAGATTGCGATTGCATCGGCTACGCTTTTACCACGGATGTTATCAAGAACAAGACGTGATTTACGAGGTGAAACACGTACTGTACGAGCCATTGCTTTAGCTGAAGTAATTTCTGCCATTTATGTTCTCCTTATTTTCTACGTGTTTTCTTGTCGTCTGCAGCGTGACCTTTGTAAGTACGAGTTGGTGCAAATTCACCAAGTTTGTGACCTACCATGTCTTCTTGGATGTAAACAGGTACGTGTTTACGTCCGTCATAAACTGCAATAGTGTAACCAATGAAACTTGGGAAGATCGTTGAACGACGTGACCAAGTTTTAATAACTTTTTTCTTTTCGTCGTTAGCTTGAGCTTCAACTTTTTTCATCAAATGCTCATCGACGAAAGGTCCTTTTTTAAGACTGCGTCCCATTTTTATATTTTCTCCTTTAAATGTTGTACCACAGCGGCTTGCGCTCCTATGGAGCGCTACCGAGCTGGCGGATTTACTAGTTGCTTAAGCGACTAGTTTAATATTATTTCTCGTTGCGACGACGAACGATAAGTTTGTCAGATTTCGCTTTCTTGTTACGAGTTTTAAGACCAAGAGCAGGTTTGCCCCATGGAGTAGATGGTGCTTTACGACCAACTGGTGCTTTACCTTCACCACCACCGTGTGGGTGATCGTTAGGGTTCATTACAGAACCACGAACTGTTGGGCGGATACCTTTCCAACGGCTACGTCCTGCTTTACCAAGGTTTACAAGTCCATGTTGTTCGTTTCCGACAACACCAACTGTAGCACGGCAAGTTCCAAGAATCATACGAACTTCACCTGATTGAAGACGAACAAGAACGTATTTACCTTCAGAACCCAATACTTGAGCAGATGCACCAGCAGCACGTACCAATTCACCACCACGACCTGGTTTCAACTCGATGTTGTGGATCAAAGTACCAACTGGGATATTAGCAAGTGGAAGAGCGTTTCCGACTTTGATATCTGCTTCTGGACCTGAAACGATACGTTGACCAACTTCAAGACCTTTTGGAGCGATGATGTATGCTTTCACACCGTCAGTGTAGTGTACAAGAGCGATGTTTGCAGAACGGTTTGGATCGTACTCGATTGTTTTAACAACTGCTTCAACGTTGTCTTTGTTACGTTTGAAGTCAACCAAACGGTAGAAACGTTTGTGTCCACCACCTTGGTGACGAACTGTGATACGACCGTTGTTGTTACGACCAGCCTTGCTCTTCAATGCAACAAGCAATGATTTTTCAGGAGTGCTTGTTGTGATTTCAGCGAAATCCAAAGAAGTCATATTACGGCGACCGTTTGTTGTTGGTTTATAAACACGAATTCCCACGATATTTCCTCCTTAGATTATTCAGCTTCAGCAGCAAACAACTCGATTGCTTTTGAATCAGCTGTAAGTGTGATGATAGCTTTTTTAGTTTTGTTAGTAAAACCAGTGTAACGTCCAACACGTTTAGCTTTTGGTTTTACGTTGATTGTGTTAACGTTGGCAACTTTAACACCTTCGAAAGCAGCTTCAACAGCTTGCTTGATCAAAAGTTTGTGTGCACGAGTGTCAACTTCAAATACATATTTTCCTGCTTCAAGTTGAGCCATTGAGCTTTCAGTGATGACAGGTTTTTTGATAACATCATACAAATTCATTATGCAAGAACCTCCTCGATTTTAGAGATAGCTGCTTGAGTAACAAGAAGTTTGTCACTATTTGCGATGTCAAGAACACTTGCAGTTGTAGCAGTCGCAACTTTCACGTTTGGAAGGTTACGAGCTGAGAGAGCTGCGAATTCGTTTCCTTCTTCAAGAATAACAAGGACTTTAGAATCGATGCTCAAAGCTGCAAGAACTTTTGCAAATTCAGCAGTTTTTGGAGCTGTAAATTCAAGAGAATCAACGGCTACAAATTTATTTTCAGCAACTTTTTCTGAGTAAACAGATTTAAGCGCAAGGCGACGAACTTTTTGAGGAAGTTTGTACGCATAGCTACGTGGAGTTGGTCCGAAGACGATTCCACCACCACGCCATTGTGGAGAGCGGATAGAACCTTGACGAGCACGTCCAGTTCCTTTTTGACGCCATGGTTTGCGTCCGCCACCTGAAACAGCTGAGCGGTTTTTAACTGCGTGAGTTCCTTGACGAAGGCTAGCACGTTGGCTGATGATCACATCAAACACAACAGATTGGTTTGGTTCGATACCAAAGATTGCATCGTTAAGAACAACTTCGCCAGCTTGTTTACCAGTTTGGTCGAATAATGTTACATTTGCCATTTTGACTGTATTCCCCTTTCCTTATTATTTACCAGCTTTAACTGCTGATTTGATAGTGATAAGAGATTTCTTAGCACCTGGTACGTTACCTTTGATAAGGATAACGTTCTTTTCTGGAACAACTTGTACAACTTCAAGGTTTTGAATTGTTACGCGGTCGCCACCCATGCGTCCTGCAAGGTTTTTACCTTTGAATACGCGGTTAGGTGCAACAGGTCCCATAGAACCTGGACGACGGTGGTAACGAGAACCGTGAGCCATTGGTCCACGTGATTGTCCGTGGCGTTTGATAACACCTTGGAAACCTTTACCTTTAGAAGTACCAGTTACGTCAACAACGTCTCCAGCTGCGAATGTTTCAACTGTGATTTCAGCACCAACTTCCAAGCCTTCAACGTTTTTGAATTCACGAATGAAGCGCTTAGGAGCCGTGTTAGCTTTCGCTACATGTCCTTTAGCAGGTTTGTTGCTCAATACTTCGCGTTTGTCATCGAAACCAACTTGGATAGCGTTGTATCCGTCTGTTTCAACAGTTTTAACTTGAAGAACAACGTTTGGAGTTGCTTCAATAACTGTTACAGGGATCAATTCGCCAGCTTCAGTGAAGATTTGAGTCATTCCCACTTTTTTCCCTAAGATTCCTTTTGTCATGAGAAAATAGTTCCTTTTCTATATTTTTTATTCAAAAAGTTTTTAACGAGCGTTTTTTATGCTCAAGGTATCAAGCTTTAGATTAAAGTTTGATTTCTACGTTTACACCACTTGGAAGATCCAATTTCATCAAAGCATCAACTGTTTTTTGAGTTGGGTTAACGATATCGATCAAACGTTTGTGTGTACGCATTTCAAATTGTTCGCGAGAATCTTTATATTTGTGAGTCGCACGAATGATTGTGTAGAGGCTACGCTCAGTTGGAAGTGGGATTGGACCCGCAACTTGTGCACCTGTACGAGTAGCTGATTCTACGATTTTTGCAGCCGCTGTATCAAGCGTACGGTGTTCGTAAGCTTTCAAACGGATACGGATTTTTTTGTTTGCCATCTTTTTCTCCTTTTCGTCTATTTAAGATAATAGGCTAGCTCCACAAGAAAACCGACGCGGTGTTGCGTGGCAATGCAACCGAGCGTGTCGCAACCTCTTGCATCAAAGCTAAGGCTGTAATTTACAGCACCATAATAGAATAACACAAAGCTCCTGCGATTGCAAGGGATTTGTTGCTGTTTTTTCGTTTTTTTACAATGAAACTGTTTTCCTATTTTTTCTTTCTAAAATTAGGGATTTTCTTCTATATAAGTTGAGTTCTCTTGACATCAATTTTACCTTCTGATTGGTCCACTAGAATGTCCGCCCTTGACTCAGTTTCTTTAGTATAGCAGATACTGCTCCCGTCTCATCTTATGGCTAGCCAATATAAAGGATGCATCGCGATTTCTCACAGTCGTATCTCGAGCTAGGCGCCGCTTTAATTCGGTGTCCTCATCCGTGTAGAAACAGATGGTTTTGTCAAAGAGTTCTTTGGGTAAAAAGCCCACAGACATCCCTTCGACAATCAAAATCGGTTTTGCTCCAGGCAAGATCTCACTAGCTTTCCAAGGTTCTTCAATTGTTAAGATATCCATACCTGCCTGCAACGCGAGGATATCTCGCTCCAAACTCGCCAGTTCATGCGCCACTGGCAGACAGGCTTTTAGCTTTTGATTTGGCGCGTCCTTTGGTACTACCAAATGGCGTCCGGAGGTGATATAAGGATCTGTTTCTATCAAATTTACTGTAGTAGAATCTAAAGCTTGGTACAATTCCTGTGCAAAGGTTGATTTACCTGAAGCTCCATGACCGTATATTCCCAGTGTCTTGACTTTTCCTGCTTTTATTTCTGAGACCAGTTCTTCTATTAAGTCTTTTTTCTTCACTCTCTCTTCACCTGTTCATAGCTTTCTTTTCCGTCATTGAGCTTGTCCCAAACCACTACTTGCCCACTTGTGAGGGATTTTTGTACATCAATAATTCGTTGATTAGACGAACCCCGAAACTGGAGCATGAGATTTCTCTTAGTTCGGTCATACCGTCCATCGACAAGAATGTCAATTAGTGATAAGAGTTCCAGTTTGTCTGGAGTTTCCAACATCATTTCTTCCCAAGTGTAGCCCGTCCAGGACCAGATATCTTTGTCTGGCAATTCCTTTCGGATGCGTTTAACGAGCGGCAAGAGAATACCCGTATTGAGAAAAGGTTCTCCTCCCAACAAAGTCAAGCCTTGAACATAGGGCTGAGCAAGATCTGCCATAATTTGTTCTTCTAATTCTGCTGTATAAGGAATGCCAGCATTAAAAGACCAAGTCGCAACATTATAACATCCCTCGCAGTGAAACATGCAACCTGATACATAGAGGGAGTTACGCACGCCTTCTCCATCTACAAAGTTAAAGGCCTTGTAGTCAATGATACGGCCTTGACTAAGTTCCTCGCTTTTCCATTCTTGTGGTTTTGGATTATTCATTCGCTACCTCTATCCAATAACGCTCGACTCCATTACGAACATCCTCAAGGAGCCCACCATTTGCTAAAATGACTGCTCTGCTAGCAGGATTATTCACGCTACAGGTCACAAGCGTTCTCTTGATGTTCTTTTCCTTAGCAACTTGCAAGCCCTGACGGAGAGTTTCCTTAGCATAACCCTTGACTCTTTCTGATGGACGAATGGAGTAGCCAATGTGACCAGCATAATTCAATAAACCCTCATTCAGTCTCAATCGCAGATTCAAAAATCCTAGAGCACGACCTACATCATCAAATGATACAAATTGAATAGAAGGAACACGATTTTCAGGCAAGTTAATTCCCATCTCTTTTTGCATATTTGTTTCCAACCAGTCTTCATAGGAAAAATTCTCTGTATCCCAGAAACCACCGTCGTGAGGCGACTGATATTTTTCAAATTCCTCCATCATATCTATAACAGCCTTCTTATCTGCTAATCTTGGTCTGCGTAGTTCCATCCTTACCTCCCACTAAGAGAAAAGCGAGAGTTGACTCTCACTTTTATTTTTTCTTATTCTTGTTTAAAAATTGTTCTCTGAGGTTGAGCAAGCGTTCTTTCTTACCAGCTCCACCTTTAGAGTGTTTCTCGTGATAACGGGTCACTTGTGCGCGCCCTTTATCATCTAATTGATATTTTCCCATTTCATTTCTTTCTAATTGGTTACTTGATGGCCAGCTATTTTAATCGTTGAGCCATTCATGTGTTTGACACGCGCAGCGATTTCCTTGTGACGGCCGTTGACCATAGGTCTGGCTTGAGGATTGCCAAGATAACCACAAGTCCGTTTAACAACGTCTACTGTTTTAGGGTCACTATTGCCACAGTTTGGACAAGCAAACCCTCTCTCAGTTGGTTCAAAATCCCCTTCAAAATCACACTTGTAGCAACGGTCAATCGGAGTATTGGTTCCTAGATAGCCGACACGGTCATAGGCATAGTCCCAGACAGCTTCCAGGGCCTTTGGATTTTGCTGAAGGACTGGGTACTCACAATAATGAATGAAACCACCTGACGCACCCGCTTCTGGATAGACTTTCTCAAAGTCCAATTTTTCAAACGGTGTTGGATTTTTACGAACATCGTAGTGGAAAGAGTTGGTGTAGTATTCCTTGTCTGTAATATCAGGAATAGAACCAAACTTGTCTGTATCTAGTCGGCAGAAACGGTCTGTCAAACTTTCAGATGGTGTTGAGTAGATAGAGAAATGGTAGCCATATTGGTCAGACCACTCTTCTACACGGCGTTTCATATCGCGAATGATATCTAGCGTGAATTCCTTAGCATCTGGATTACTTTCCCAGCTGTTTCCAAAGAAAACAGTCGCTACTTCATACAAACCGATATAGCCCAGCGAAACTGTCGCACGACGATTCTTAAAGAGCTGGTCAACACTTTCTTCTTTACCTAGACGATGACCAAAAGCACCGTATTGATAAAGGATAGGAGCATTAGCTGGTGTCGCTTCCTTGGTCCGTTCAACACGATAAACCAGGGCATCTTCAGCGATATTCATACGCTCGTTGAAGATTTCCCAGAACTTGTTCATATCTCCTTCAGACTCGAGAGCAATACGAGGTAGGTTAACTGTCACAACACCCAGATTCATACGGCCTGAATTGACTTCTACACCATTTTCATCCTTCCAACCTTGAAGAAACGAACGGCAACCCATAGGCACCTTGAAGGAACCTGTCAAGTCAACAATCTTATCGTAAGACAAGACGTCTGGGTACATCCGCTTGGTTGCACACTCAAGAGCCAACTGCTTAATGTCGTAGTTGGGAGTCCCTTCTTCCAAGTTAAGACCTCTTTTTAGCGTAAAAATGAGCTTAGGGAAGATGGCTGTACGGTGTTCTGAACCAAGGCCCTTAATGCGAATGTTTAAGATAGCTTTTTGAATTTCCCGCTCAAAACGATTGGTTCCTAGACCAAAACCTAGCGAAGTGAAAGGTGTTTGTCCATTTGAAGTGAAGAGAGTGTTGATTTCATACTCGAGAGATTGCATGGCATCATAGATATCTTTTTGGGTTTTCTTCCAAGCGTAATCTTCCCGTTTGTCAGGTAAGACCCATTCTTCCGCATCCTTGAGGTGTTTTTGGTAATTCTTCTCTGCATAAGGCGCCAAAACTTCATCGATACGGTCAGCTGAACAGCCACCGTACTGGCTAGAAGCAACGTTGGCGATAATTTGAGAAATCTGAGCTGTCGCAGTCTGGATAGACTTGGGACTTTCTACCTCTGCATTTCCAATCTTAAAACCATTCTCCAACATCCCCTTGAAATCAATCAAACAGCAGTTGGTCATAGGTGTATAAGGACTGTAGTCCAAATCGTGATAGTGGATATCCCCTTTTTGATGGGCATTGGCTACATGCTTAGGAAGCATTTGCAGTCCGATTGATTTCCCAACAATCCCTGCTGTCAAATCACGCTGGGTATTAAAGACATCGCTGTCTTTATTAGCATTTTCATTGACAACGGCCTGGTCTTTGTTGAGAAGTTTATGGATGCTAAAGTTGATATCTGTCGCTTTTGAACGCTCAAAATCCCTTTGTGTCCGATAAGTAATATACTCCTCAGCTAGCGCATATTCTTTGGCTTCAAGGAGTTCATGTTCTACGATATTTTGAATTTCGTAAATCTTAACCCCCTGTGGAAAGCGACTATGAATTTCTGTGACAATTCGCTCGGTCAGAGCATCGAGGCGTTTTTCGACCAGGGGTGTCACATCCATAACCTTGTCAGCCGCCTTGTGGAGAGCCTTGTCAATCTTGTCCACATCAAATACAACACGTCTCCCATCTCGTTTTTCAACGAAGAGAGTTGGCAAAATTGTAATTTTTTCTTCTAGTGCAATCATATGCATGCTCTTTTCTAAAATGTTCTTTCTAAAAAGTATTATACCACTCTAAAAAGAAAAATCAATATCTTGTGTTAAAAATCCTAAAATTTTTAAAAATACACAAGATATTGATTTCGTTATTTAATTTTATAGACTTTAAACTCTGAGTAATCAGTCTTTACTTGTTGGTAATTTTCTTTCAAAATTGTTTCCACTTCAGACCAGACTGCTACCTTATCATTCACCACAATCACCTTAGGTTTGTTTTCTTTCAAGTCATTGATTAAACTAGTTTTATTCTCTTCTGTACTCGTGTAAAGAAGAGGTGATGGGAACATGGATCCAGACAAACGCTGGCTTTCTTTATACATCTGAACATGTGAATCCCAAATATAGATTTGGTCACCATCACTCGTCTCTTGTTTGACTCTATCTACCACTTGATGTTGTTCTCTATAAGAAGCTGGATGCAAGACAAAACGAGCTACAAAAGGAATTGCAATCAGATAAACCACCACTAGGATCGGTAAGTAGAGATTCCCTTTCATGAATTTTTTCCATAAAGTAGGAACTTCTTCTCTTCTACTACGGCGAGCTCCCCTAGCTGAATGTTTCCCACGAATACTGGTCATCAAAAGAAGGAGTAAAAATGGAAGGATTAGAATCAAACGCGAACCGTGAAGAGATTCTTGAGAAAAAAGCAACAAAGCTAATACAAATAAGAAAGCAAAACTAGCTGGCACTGAAATAACATACAATCTTGATGCCTTTGATTGGAACAATCCTAGAAAAACAAGGAAGAGAGCTCCTAAACCAAAGGTCAACAAACCATAGAATACAACATTATCCATTAGTTGAGGATTCGTAAAGACCTGAAGGGAATCAATCGGATATAAAAGACTTCCCATAGCTCCTCCAAAACTACCTGAAGTAAGCACATAGTAGCCTACTGGATAAAAGATGAGAGAAAAGCCAAGTGCTGCTGCAAAAAACTGATAAACTCCATGAGCAAAGCGACCATGCCCAACATTAAAGACAAATAAACCAATCGTTACTACTACAGTAAAGAGAAGACTTGTAAGAGGCTCTATGAAAAATGATAGACCCAAAAAGATCCCCAGACGTAGAAATCCCTTGTCATGGTTAGGATTTGATAGATAAGCTGCTATGAACGAAAATCCTGCAAACAGGAATGGCAGAGCTAAGATCGTAGCATAGCCTCCTCCAAAACCGAGACCGGATACCAAAATATAAAATATGGTTAGGAGTTGCTTGGCTTGTTCCCTTTGTCCCGTCAGATAGTCAGTTGAAGAAAAGAGGAAGTAACCTCCTCCTAAGAGAGCTAGCCATTCTACCAAGGCAAAAAGAATGCCTCCTTGGGTAATATAAAGTGGCAAGTAATAAAGAAGACCGTGACTAGCATAATAGCTACTGTAGAGCTGTCCTCCCTGATGTAAAGCCCACCCTATATACAAATCCTGCGCCTGAGAGGGACTTACCATATCTAAAAGTAAAGGTAGCACCACAGAAAAAACCGTTGCAATCGTACTTCCAATGATGAGTCTGAAAAATGGAAAAGCTACCTGTTCTTCTTTTTCTACATGAGATTCAAGGTTCCTATCCAGTCTATTTTCAATTTCATTACTCTGTATCGTTTCGGATACTTCTTCGATTCTGCCATATACAGCCATGTCGTTTCTCCTATTCAATTTATCTGTCTTAGTATATCAAAAAGACCTAAAATTGTCAGCTTGCGATGGGTGTTTGAGTGATTTTTTGCATAGTTTCACAAAGGTTTCAATTTCCCGAAATCGGTGTAAATGCGTCTGTTCAAACGTCGTGATATAGTTCAATTCCTTCTGAGTCAGCATCGTTCCTCCTACATCTTCTTATTCGTAAAAGGCAAGAAAAATAGGACTGGTTTGTGTCCTAAGTCCTAGATTTCTTATAAGATAGGGGCGAATAACTGGGCAATTTCCTTAATCAATTTTTGATACCAGCTATTTTTTATCGTATGAGGGAAAATTTCTTGCGATACTGAAAAAATCTCCTCAAAATCTTTTTGAATCTCTGTGATTGATGCCGTTTTATATAGCAAAACTGCATCTTCATAGTGATGAAGCAAACTTCTATAATCTAGATTAATGGTTCCAACTGCAGCAAAGTCCTTGTCCACTAGGATTTGTTTACTGTGGATAAAGCCTGGACTATACTCAAAAATCCTGACTCCTGCTGACAAAAGATCCGGATAGGCTCCTCTTGTTATGAGCTGGATTAATTTTTTATCCGGAATGAAAGGAGTCACGATGCGGACATCAACACCTCTCATGGCTGCATTTTTAATACTCTCAGTTAAATCATAGTCAATAATCAAATAGGGTGTTGTGATATAGACTGAGTCAGTAGCCTGATTAATCAAACTTTGATAGACTTTTTTCCCTACCTGAGTACTGAAGATGGGCTTGGGACCACTACCATAGGGAATACAGAGCCCTTGGCTAGAACGAGGCTGGTTTTCCAAGTGATACTGGTCAAAATCACTGATTTCCCCACGATTGATGTACCAAGTCATCAAAAAGAGACGGGTTAGAGCCTTGACACCAGGGCCATCTATGCGAATCCCACTATCCTTCCAATAGCCAAAGCGTTCTACATGGTTGATATACTCATCGGCTAAGTTAATGCCTCCTGTATAAGCTACCTGACCATCTATAACAAGGATTTTACGATGGTCTCGATTATTATAAGCTACCGTCAAACGAGGAATCACCTTGTTAAACTTATGAGCTTCAATTCCTCGACTACGAAGCTGAACAGTATAGTCTCCAGGTAAAGTCGCCATACAACCGATATCATCATAGAGCATCTTGACCTCTACACCCTGAGCTGCCTTTTGCTCTAGTATATCTAGTATGCTATTCCACATCAGACCTTCTTCGACAATATAGTACTCTAGAAAGATAAATTTCTCAGCTTTCTTGAGGTCTTCCAACATATGTTGCCACATGCTTTCACCCGAAGAAAAGAATTGTGAATCTGTTCGATCATAGACATCGGCATTGCTATCCATACTTAGCAAAGATTTGATAACTCCGTAAGCCGCCTTATCATCTTCCTTCAATTTCTGGCGGAGAGCTTTACTGTTATCCTCCCGAAAATGCATGGAGCCAAGTTTGTCCAACTGCTTGATTTCTTTTTTGGACAATCGCCTTTCACCAAACATCAGATAGAGCAGGGGGCCAATAACAGGAACAAAGGTCACCACTAACCACATTACCTTGCTTTCAGGCGCCATGGAACGATTGACAATCGCTACGATAGTCGCCATACTCATAAAGATTAAGAGAATACCCCATCGAATAGGAGCCATCCGCCCTAAATAAAGAAAGAGACCAAAAACAAGACAAAGTTCAAGTAGCATAATCGAAAGACTAAAGCCATACTTGGACATCAATAATTGAAATTTTCTATATTTCATATCCCCTCCTTGATATTTTGATACTCAATGAAAAGCAAAGAGCAAACTAGGAAGCTAGTCGCAGGTTGCTCAAAACACTGTTTTGAGGTTGCAGATGGAAGCTGACGTGGTTTGAAGAGATTTTCGAAGAGTATGAATGCTAAAAACAGGTAATTAATACTAGTATAACGCAGGTATTCGGTAGAAGGCAAGTATTTATAATCATTTTTCTGAGTAAAAGCAAAAGAGACTGACAAAACCAGTCTCCTTCCAGTCTATTTTGATAAAACAATGCGATCAGACGCTTCTCTATCCCTATCGTCAATAATCATCTGATTGCCATTAATTGCATAAATCTTGGCATCATCCCCAATAATCATGCGTTGATTAGCGGCATCGAAGCTAACCTGCTTGATTTCTTGATCTCCGTCAGTTTCTACCTGTGTCCATGTACCAGTTGTTCCAGTTACCACTAAAGTGATACGGTCTCCTTCGTCCTGACCAGTATAAGTTCCATCAATATTGGTTGGTTGAGCCTCAGGCGTATTTTGTGAAGAACTTGTCGCTGCCTGGTTTGAATTTTCTGCCGAAGATGAAGCAGCAGGTTGTGATTGCTGAGTTTGTTGTGTTTGCGATTGAGCTACTGGTTGTTGAACTTGTTGAGCTCTTTGTGAACAAGCTACTAAGAGACTAAGACTTGCTAGAGAAGCAAGAGAAAGTGTGAATCTTTTTAATTTCATGATGAATTTCCTTTCTGCTACCAATTTACAGAAGTTTTTCCTTCTAACTAGTAGTTTTCCTAGTATAACAAGTTCAAAAAAGGAGGTCAATTTATCTGCTCATGGGCCAGCAAGTAGCCCCGTACTTCTGAGATAAAATAGAGAGACCCTGTAATGAATAACAAGTCTTGAGTGTCTGCTCTTTCTTCGAAACTGCTGATAAATTCGCGATAAGAAGGAATTACATCGTAACCTGTTACATCTGTTTCATCCAAAGAACCTTGATAGTCAAAGCCGGTCACCTTGAGTTCCACCTGAGGCAATTTTTCAGTCAGATAAGCCAACATCCCTTGATAATCCTTCCTTTTCAAGGCTCCAAATAGGATTTGAGGACGATATCCTTCCTGCTCTTTTTCTTTAGTAAATTCAACCAAGCGAGTCAAGGCAGGGAGGTTATGAGCACCGTCCAAGTAAATTTGAGGACGAATACGCTCCAAACGCCCAGCCCAATGGGTCTTCTCCAAAGCCTGTCTTACAACCTGTTCATCAACAGCTTCCTTTCCTTCTCTCATAAAGAGAAGAAACGTTTGTAGCGCCAAGGCCGCATTTTCCTGCTGATAAGCTCCTTCCAAGCCTATTTTCAACTGTGAAAGGTTAGCCAAAGAGCTTGAAAAATCCCCATTCAGCATTGAAAAATCCTGACCTGCCTGATAAAGGTCAACAGCTAAAGATTCTGCTTTTTTCTGACAAACAAGCCTAGCTTCTGAAGGCAACTTAGCAATCACTGCCTTTTTACCAGCCTTAAAAATACCAGCTTTCTGCTCTGCAATTGCTGCTATACTGTCACCCAGAGTCTCCTGATGATCAAGTCCGATGGAAGTGATGACAGCAATCTCTCCAGTTACCACATTGGTCGTGTCTAGTAAACCACCAATTCCCACTTCTAGTAAAAGCAAATCCACCGCTTGCTCTCTAAAATAAAGAAAAGCAATCAAGGTCAGCAATTCAAAAAAAGACAACTGGTCATGGGTTTGCAGGAGCGTTTTCTCCATCTCCTTGACCTTATTAGCCAAACGGATGAAGTCTGCATCAGCTATTGGTTGCCCGTTAATGCAGATTCGATCATTGATAGAGACGATATGAGGGGAGGTGAAAGTCGCAACTTTTTTGCCATGCCCCATAAATAACTCCCTCATAAAAGCAATGGTAGATCCTTTTCCATTAGTTCCTGTTACGTGGATAATAGGATAAGACTTCTCGGGATTCCCCAACAAATCCACCGCTTGTTGCATTCGGCCCAAGCCTGATCGAAAATTCAAACCAATCCGACTATGGAGCCATTCTTCTACTTCAAACATATACATCTCCTTAATTACAGGTTCAATCAACTGCCTCAATAAAGTCTCATAACTAACAAAAACGAGGCCAGGATTTTCGTCCCGACCTCTCACCTGGTTAGCTAATAACTAGCTACTATGAATATTAACTTGGGGTAAAAACATCCTCCGAATTTACTGACGGTTTTTATTTTTAGCGTCAGGCTAAAAACGTCCCCGGACTTACCAGCTCTTTTTTATTTCAAAGAGCTGGGCTAAAAACGTCCCCCAGACGTTTTTACTCCTCCATAAAACTATTGAAGACTTCTTCAATCATATTCCATTCGTCTTCTGAGTCTTCTGGGATTGGTTGCAATTCGCCTTCTGTTCCATCTTCGTTTTCGATGAATGAGTAAGCTTGGATTTCAACTTGTCCGTCTTCGTCTTCTTCTGCGTTAACTGGTACTAGAAGAACATAGTTTTTACCAAATTCTTCTTTTCCGTCAATGGTCAAAAGGATTTCAAACAAGGTTTCATTTCCTTGCTCATCTACTAGTGTAATTAATTCACGTTCTTCGTGGTCGTGGTTATGATCGTGTGACATAGCCTCTCCTTTGTATTAAAATTTTCTATCTAAATAATTTTGTAAAATCAGCTGAGCTGCTAACTTATCAATGACTTTCTTGCGCTTGTTACGGCTAATATCTGCTTGCTCAATCAACATGCGCTCTGCGGCAACTGTTGTCAAGCGTTCATCCTGATAGTCTACTGGTAAACCAAAAAGCTCTTCTAACTTTGCTCCGTAGGCTTGACTAGCTTCCACGCGCGGTCCGCTTGTATTGTTCATGTTTTTAGGCAAGCCCACTACAAATCGTTCCACCTTGTAAGTATCAACCAACTCCTTAACGCGGTCAAAACCAAATTGGCCTTGCTCCTCGTTGATTTGGATGATTTCAAGTCCTTGAGCCGTAAAACCGAGCGGATCGCTAATAGCCACCCCTACCGTTTTTGAACCGACGTCCAATCCCATAATTCTCATAGGTTATAGATCGACTCCTTGTCCTTTAAGGTAGTAGCGGACCAATTCCTCAACGATTTCATCACGCTCATACTTACGGATTTGATTTCGTGCATTATTATAACGAGGAACGTAGGCAGGGTCTCCACTCAATACGTAACCTACGATTTGGTTAATTGGGTTGTAGCCCTTATCGTTCAACGAAGCATAGACATCAGTCAAAGTTTCGCTAATTTCTTTTTTATTGGAATCGTCCAATTTAAAACGTACTGTTTCTTCAGTAAATCCCATTCTAACACCCTCTTTCCTTAGAATATTACTATTATAGCATAATTCCTTACGTTCTACAAATCAGGCAGTCTATTTATTTGGATTTTCTATTGTTCTGTCGCGCCATTTGCCAATCTGTCTGAAATATATTTGCTTGGTTCATTCTTCAAGAGATTTTCTAAACCAATGTTCTTCAAATATTCTAACTGAGAAGCCTTCTTGACATCCAAAACTTGAAAATCAAAACTAGTCGTTGTTTGAAGTTCAGTTGCACTCAATAGTTTGGTTTCAAGCTTAAATCCTGCTAATTTACGAGCTTCTATGATGGCCTCATCCTTCTCCTCTGCCTCGAGAAGAGCTTTTTGAGTTTCTTCCACTCCGTGTTGGTCAATATAAGTTTTCAACTCATCAGAGACTGGACGCTTTTGTTGAATCGTTAAGCTCAAAAAAGTCTTGTCCTTGTATGTAATGGTTTGGGTTTGCTGACTACCATCATCTGACTTGGGCAAGACCAAAGTCTTGGTCACAACTGTATTCTTCTCGGCATTTTCAATAACTGGCAATGCCGACTGAAGCGTATCCTTTTCTGTTTTTGTAGCTGGTCCAGTTTCTTTTTTCTGTCCGCAACCAACCAGGACAAAAAGGAAAGCTAGACTAACAAGAGCTATTTTTTTCATTTCTTTCTTCTTTCTTTTTGAGATTAATACTCAATGAAAATCAAAGAGCAAACTAGGAAACTAGCCGCAGGCTGCTCAAAGCACTGCTTTGAGGTTGCAGATAAAACTGACGAAGTCAGCTCAAAACACTGTTTTGAGGTTGTGGATAGAACTGACGAAGTCAGTAACCATACCTACGGCAAGGCGATGTTGACGCGGTTTGAAGAGATTTTTGAAGAGTACAAAATAGAATAAGACTGGGAGTTGCTCCCAGCCTTGATGTTTATAGAGCTGCACGCAAACGTGCTTCTGCATTTTCTACATTACGGACAGAGCGTGGTAGGAAGGCACGAATATCGTCTTCCTTATAGCCAACTTGCAGGCGTTTTTCATCCACAAGGATTGGGCTCTTTAAAATTCTCGGTGTTTCCATAATCAGATTGAGGACTTCATTGACACTCAAATCTTCAATATCCACTCCAAGGGCTTTGGCATAGCGATTTTTAGACGAAACGATGCTGGCTATTCCGTTATCTGTTTTTGTCAGAATATCCAGTAATTCTTCTCTCGTAATTCCTTCTTTACCAAGGTTTTGTTCTTTATAACTTAACTGGTGGGCATTGAGCCAGGTTTTTGCTTTTTTACAGCTAGTACAACTTGAGACTGTATAAATTTTAATCATGTACCTACCCCTTTCGCTACATGTTACTATCAGTTTAGTCTATTATACCATAAAAAACATCCGACTTGCGACCTATTTTTAAATTTTTTTGACTTTTTTCGTCATTTTCGTACTTTTTTCTTGACAAAATGAAATTTACAGCCATTCTTGATATTTCTTGATATAGATTTTTTTCACAATTGTCACGCTAATCATATACAAAATAATGATGAAAAGTAAAAAGATGAAATAAATCGGTTTTAAAGGAGTTAGATGAAGTAGGATTGCGAGTGGACTGTAGGGAAGGAAGGTCACAAAGGCTGCAGCCAATAAGGTTGTCACAAGGACTAGCCAAGCTGGACGACTTTGTAAAAAGGGAATTTTAGCTGAACGCAGCATATGGATAACCATGGTCTGTGACCACATGGACTCGATAAACCAACCTGTCTGAAACAAGACAATAAAACCTACGGCAGACTCTGCCCCATGAACATAAGCTTGACCTGTTGTCATGGGTACAATGATAAAATAAAGCAAAATAAAGGTCAAAATGTCAAAGGCAGAAGAGATAGGTCCCATCCAAATCATGAAACGTGTGATGGACTTAGCTTCCCAGGTATGCGGATTTCTCAAAAAATCTTTATCCACCTTGTCAAAAGGCAAGGCAATACAAGACAAATCATAGACTAGATTTAGGATAATCAAATGGACTGGTGCCATTGGTAAAAATGGTAAAAAGATTCCAGAGACCAATAGGGATAAGATATTTCCAAAATTAGAACTCACTGTCATCTTGATATATTTGGTCATATTGGCATAGACCTTACGACCTTCAACAAGTCCTTTTTCAAGCACCATGAGATCCTTATCAAGTAAGATAACATCAGCTGTTTCTTTAGCAATATCTACTGCTGTATCAACAGAAATTCCCACATCTGCTACTTTCATAGAAGGGGCATCATTGATTCCATCTCCCATATAGCCGACCGCATGACCATTAGCCTTAAATTGTAAAATAATCCTTGCTTTTTGGTCAGGAGAAAGTTTGGCAAAAACTGTTACCTCCTCCACGGCTTGAGCCAATTCTTGATCACTCATCTGATCAATTTCAGATCCTAACAGCATCTGATTGATATCCAAACCAACCTTTTCACAGACTGCTTGGGTAACTTTTTCGTTATCTCCCGTCAAAATTTTTGTTTGAACCCCATGTTCTAACAAAGCCTTAATTGCTGGTGCTGCAGATGGTTTAGGAGGATCTAGGAAGGCTAAATAACCAGTTAGAATCATATCCCCTTCGTCATCAACTGTATAGGCATGATCTTCCCTCAAACCTGACTTATAAGCCACTCCCAAGACACGCAAACCTTGTTGATTTAGTTGTCGGACTTCCGCTAAAATTTCTTCTCTAATAGCATCTGTCAAGGGAGTAATCACTCCTTGGTATTCCGCATGACTGGAAATCGTCAACATCTCCTCTAGGGCACCCTTGGTTACCAAACTAACCACTTCGTGCTCATCTTTAACGATAACACTCATCCGTCTACGTTCAAAATCAAAGGGAAGCTCATCTATTTTTTGAAAAGTTTGAGCCAAATTTTGCAAGAGGGCGTGTTCTTTTGCTTCCTTTTCAGTCCGTTTGATGATAGCTCTGTCCATCAAATTTTTCAAGCCCGTTTGAAAATAAGAATTGAGATAAGCACGTCTCAAGACAGTCAAATCCAAGCGTCCGTGGATGTCCAAGGGATATTCAAGGACAATTTCGTCTTGGGTTAGAGTTCCTGTCTTATCTGTACACAAGATATCAATCGCCCCTAAGTCCTGTATGGCATTGAGTTTCTTGATAACCACTTTTTCCTTGGCCATGATAATAGAACCTTTTGCTAGGCTAGCGGTAATAATCATAGGAAGCATTTCAGGTGTCAATCCAACACCAACACTCAAAGCAAATACGCCAGCTTCCAGCCAGTCGCCATCTGTTAAACCATTGGACAAGAAAACGATGGGCACCATGACCAACATCAAACGGATCAAGAGCCAAGAAATACTGTTCATCTCTCGTTCAAACGAAGTAGGCTCATCATAGGTGTTCAGAGTCTGCTCAATGGCCCCCATCATGGTATCATCACCAACCGCCAAAACCACGGCCTTGGCACTGCCAGATAAGACATTGGTTCCCATAAAAGCCAAGGATGCGGCTCCGAGCAGACTATCAGATTGTTGAACTGTTGCCTTGGTCAAGGCCAATTTTTCAACAGAATCACTTTCGCCTGTCAAGCCAGACTGTTGGACAAAGAAATCGCGCGACTCAAATAAAAGAAGATCTGCTGGAATCATATCTCCAGCGCTTAATTTAACCACGTCCCCCACTACCAAATCATCGATAGGTACTTCTTGAATTTCTCCTTGACGAATGACAGTCGCTGTGTTGACAATCATTTTTGAAAGATTGGTCGCAGCCTTATCACTGCGGAGTTCTTGGATAAATCGAATACCTCCAGAAATGAGGACTAGAACAACGATGATAATGGAAGTCGTCGGATCCTCTTGACCTGGTTTTGCCAACCAGACATTGGTCACTAAGGAAATCACGGCGATGACCAGCAAGATGATTGTAAAAGGATTGATAATCGATTCGTAAATCTTTTTCAAAATCGAATCTTCTTGGCCTTTGGTAATGGTGTTTTCGCCATATAGGACACGATTTTTCTCCACCTGCTCCTCAGTTAAGCCTGTTAGACTTGTCTTATAAAAAGATAGAGTTTCGTTTAAGGATGTATGAATAGCTGTTGCTAATCTTTCTTTTGTAGTTTTCATTGGTTTCTCCTATCTGTATGAATGATGTGTTTCATACACAGAGACCAATCACTTTATAAGGGCAGAACGACACAAATCAGCGATTGGCTGTGTATGTGCGGTTCCGGATGATCGTCAATTTGCATCGTCTGTCTCCTTTCTTTGTTTTAAACAGTAGAAAATCCCACCATAAAATGGCAGGATTAAAAAACTAATTATCTGTTTTTCGTTCAAGCTTTAACTCCATAGGGCAATGAAATGAGCTTAGTCTTGGCCTTCGCGACCAGGACTGTTGACCAACGAGTAGTGTCTCCACTGCTTTGCGGTAGTCATCCGTATCCCTATGGTAGCCTCACCTACCGTTTTCTTTTTTCAGTATAAACCTTTAAAATTTAAAAGTCAATCATTTGAGTTGTTTGAGTCTTAAATAACTATCAACTCTTTTGGAGCTAGGGTTAACAATTCACAACCTGTCTCTGTAATCAGAATATCGTCCTCGATACGAACACCATATTTGCCTTCGATATAGATACCTGGTTCATCAGTCAAGGCCATACCTGCCTTAATAGTTTCTGTAGAAGTCTGGCTAAAGTATGGTTCCTCATGGATATCCAGTCCAATACCGTGTCCGATACCGTGGGTAAAGTAGTCGCCATAACCTGCCTCGATGATAATATCACGAGGAATTTTGTCAAAGTCACGGAAACCTAAGCCAGCCTTAGCTTGGTCAATCAAGGCTTGATTGGCTTTGAGAACCGTATTGTAAATCTCTGCCTGCTCATCGCTGACATGCCCCAGATAGATAGTCCGGGTCATATCACTGACATAGTGGTCATAAAGGCAACCGAAGTCCATGGTAATGGCTTCTCCTAGCTCAACTGGTTTGTGCATAGGATGAGCATGAGGTTTGGAAGAATTGATACCGCTAGCTAGGATCGTATCAAAAGATAAGCCAGATGCTCCCAACTCACGCATGCGGAAGTCAAGGAAGTTGGCTATTTCAATCTCTGTCTTTCCTGGTTTGATAAAGTCAAGCGCGTCGCGGAAAGCTTGGTCTGAGATAGAACAAGCCTTGCGAATAGCTGCAATCTCCGCTTCATCCTTAATCATTCGAAGACCTTCAACAAACTGAGTCTGTGGAAGCAAGTCAATTCCTTCAAAGGTAGCCTGCATACGATGGTAATAAGAAACCGAAATCTCGTCCTCAAAACCGATTCGAGACAAGCCCATATCCTTAACAATTCCTCCAATGACAGCCAATTCATCACGATCAGCCATAATCTCAAACCCACTGGTTTCTTGCTTAGCTGCAATGATATAGCGAGAGTCTGTCACCAAGACCTGGCGGTCACGACTGATGAAGACTGTTCCGTTTGAGCCCCAAAAACCCGTCAAATAATAGACGTTTTTAAGGTTATTGATGATAATGCCATCTAGTTCTTTTTCTTGCATTTTAGCTAGAAATGCTTGTACGCGTTTATTCATGATGTAACTTTCCTTTCAAATAATGTCCTGTGTAGCTGGCTTCATTGGCCGCTACTTCTTCTGGAGTTCCTGTTGCGATGATGGTTCCACCACCGACACCGCCCTCAGGTCCCAAGTCGATGATATGGTCTGCCGTCTTAATGACATCCAGATTGTGCTCAATGACGAGGACTGTATTGCCATCGTCTACAAAGCGAGCCAAGACTTTAAGCAAGCGAGCGATGTCCTCAGTATGCAGCCCTGTCGTTGGCTCATCCAAAATGTAGAAAGATTTTCCTGTCGAGCGTTTGTGAAGTTCACTAGCCAACTTCATACGCTGGGCTTCTCCCCCAGAAAGGGTGGTAGCTGGTTGACCTAGCGTCACATAGCCCAGCCCTACATCCTTGATGGTCTGAAGTTTGCGTTGAATTTTCGGAATATGTTGGAAGAATTCCACCGCATCGTTGACGGTCATATCCAAGACCTGCGAGATATTTTTTTCCTTGTAGTGGACTTCTAGGGTTTCACTGTTGTAGCGGGTTCCGTGGCAAATTTCACAAGCCACATAAACATCTGGCAAGAAGTGCATCTCAATCTTGATGATCCCATCACCTGAGCAGGCTTCACAGCGACCACCCTTGACGTTGAAACTGAAACGACCCTTCTTGTAGCCTCGAATCTTGGCTTCATTTGTCTGGGAAAAGAGGTCACGTATATCGTCAAAAACTCCCGTATAGGTAGCAGGGTTAGACCTTGGCGTCCGTCCGATAGGACTCTGGTCAATGTCAATCAAACGATCAACATGCTCAATCCCTGTAATAGTCTTAAATTTACCAGGTTTATCTGAATTACGGTTGAGCTTTTGGGCAATCGCTTTTTTGAGAATGCTGTTGATGAGGGTCGATTTCCCTGAACCCGACACCCCTGTCACTGCGATAAATTTCCCTAGTGGGAAGCGAGCAGTGACATTTTGCAAGTTGTTCTCACGCGCTCCTGTCACTTCGATAAAACGACCATTACCAGTACGGCGCTCTGTTGGCACTGGAATAGCACGTTTACCTGACAAGTACTGGCCTGTGATAGACTTACTGTTACGAGCTACCTGTTTAGGCGTACCTGCAGCAACAATCTCCCCACCAAAAACACCGGCACCGGGACCAACGTCAATCAGATAATCCGCCTCACGCATGGTATCTTCGTCATGTTCCACCACAATGAGTGTATTACCCAAGTCGCGCATCTTTTTGAGACTAGCAATCAGACGGTCATTGTCCCTCTGGTGAAGACCGATTGACGGCTCATCTAGAATATAAAGGACACCTGATAGGTTAGAACCAATCTGGGTTGCCAAGCGAATACGCTGGCTTTCCCCACCTGAAAGGGTTCCTGCTGAGCGAGACAGAGTCAGATAGTTAAGACCCACGTTATTAAGGAAGGTCAAACGATCCTTGATTTCCTTGAGAATGGGACGAGCGATGATGGCTTCATTTTCAGACAAGGTCAGCTGGCTCACCAAGTCTAAGTGGTCTGCGATAGACAGGTCTGAAATTTCTCCGATATGTGGCCCTTGCTCGCCACCCACACGGACAGACAAGGCCTGATCATTGAGACGGTAACCGTGACAGGTTCCGCAGGTCAGCTCATTCATGTAGAGGCGCATCTGGGTGCGGGTGTAATCGCTGTTTGTCTCGTGATAGCGACGCTTGATATTATTGACAATTCCCTCAAAAGGAATGTCAATATCGCGCACACCACCAAATTCATTCTCATAGTGGAAATGGAATTCCTTGCCATCTGACCCATAGAGAATCAAGTTCGTATCCTCTTCTGACAAGTCCTCAAAAGGCTTATCCATATCCACTCCAAAGGCTGTCATAGCCTGCTCTAGCATGTTTGGATAGTAGTTGGATGAGATAGGATTCCAAGGTGCTAGCGCCCCCTCACGTAGCGTTTTGCTGGCATCTGGTACTACCAAATCAGTATCCACCTCCAGCTTGATGCCCAAGCCGTCACACTCACTACAAGAACCAAAAGGAGCATTGAATGAGAAGAGACGTGGCTCTAACTCTGGAACAGTAAAGCCACAAACTGGACAGGCATAGTGCTCAGAGAACAACAACTCAGAGTCGTCCATAGTGTCGATAATGACATAACCTTCTGCAATACGAAGGGCTGCCTCAATGGAATCAAAGAGACGACTACGAATGCCCTCCTTGATGACAATACGGTCAACCACGACATCGATATTGTGTTGCTTGCTCTTAGACAACTCTGGCACTTCGGTCACATCATAGACTTCCCCATCCACACGGACACGAACATAACCATCTTTCTGAATCTTTTCAATAACACTCTTGTGCTGTCCTTTTTTCTTACGGATAACTGGGGCTAAGATTTGCAGACGTTGGCGTTCTGGCAACTCCAAAACCTTATCAACGATTTGCTCCACAGAAGAAGCCTTGATAGCCCCATGCCCGTTGATACAGTAAGGCGTCCCCACACGTGCGTAGAGGAGACGCAGATAGTCATTGATTTCAGTCGTGGTTCCCACCGTCGAGCGAGGGTTTTTACTAGTCGTTTTCTGGTCGATGGAAATAGCTGGGCTGAGACCATCAATAGCATCCACATCTGGTTTTTCCATATTGCCCAAGAACTGGCGAGCATAGGCTGACAAACTCTCCACATAGCGACGTTGCCCCTCCGCATAGAGGGTATCAAAAGCCAGACTGGATTTCCCCGAACCTGACAAGCCGGTCACGACAACTAACTTGTCTCGTGGAATCTCCACATCAATATTTTTTAAATTATGGGCACGCGCCCCATGAATGACAATTTTATCTTGCATTTTTGTTCTTTCTAGTCCATTATTGCTTACCATTATACCAAAAAAAGTGAGATTCTATTACCCAAAAGGCTGAATTTGTAGTATAATCAACAATCGCTTATTTTATATTTCCTTAGGGCTTCCTAACCCTTATATCACGCGCTTTTGAACAAAAAACACTAACATTACTTTTTACTACTTGCTCCCCCAAAGTACGCAAAAAGGGGAGCAAAAAAGCCCCACAAAAGGGCTAAGATTTGACGAGTTCAGCAGGCAAGAAACTAGCACGGTCAAACGTGCTTTTTTGTTTTCTGATGAAATATGTACATACTTTTCCATACTTTAGTTTCTGATTGCTGATAGGTATATTATACCATGAAGCGCGTGGTTTATAAGATTATGAACTCACAAAAGTCCCCAGTTTGCTCTCCAAGGGCTTGTAGTTTATCCGTGGTGTTTTAGTTGTCCAGTACGAAACAAAGCAAAATAGGGGGCAAATATGAAGCCTCAGCCTACATTTGCCTACTTATATGCTTCTAGCTCTCCGCTCTGGTGGATTCTCGCAAAGTTTAAGACGGCTATCTGTTTGTACCTGTGGTAACTTGTAACACTAGTTCCTGCCATTTCTAAGCATTCACTTACTGTTTTCTTCCTCATGTAACAATAATGGATAATAAAGTATTTTCTGGCTCTCTCGTTCTCTATGCTGTTGATGTCGTGGGCGAATATCTCCAACCCCTCACGGATTGCTTTTTCATGCTCACCGCTCAAATTCCACTGATCAGGTAAGACAAGTTTCCAAGCCTCTTCATCTATCGTAACTTGGTTTTCACTTCCTGCCATCCTCTGGAAACGTAGAAAGTAAGTCATCCGCTCTCTGACGTTTATCATCGTTTTAAACTTATCCAGCTCCATTAGTTCGCTCCTTCATGATATAATATTATTGAGATTATAGCTGAGGCGGAGCGCCTTGGCTTTTTTTGCTATTTCTCTATGTTCGCTCTAGCTTCAAATGCTTCCCCGTGAGAAAAAATGCACAATGACGGGTGAAGCTCATAGAAGCGCGTGGGGAGGGAGATAGCCCCGTATCTCCTTATGGTTTGATAAGCAATTAAGGGATGTTTTTATTTCTCTTATTTCTTTGTCATTCTGCAAGCAATTAAGGCAAGTTATTTCTTTGCTTATCTGCTTATCATTTGGTAAGCAACAAATCCAAAATAACAGACTTTTAAACCGCTCTTATCTCCCTGTCATTTGGTAGGAAAATAAGGGGAGTTATTTTAGTTCTTATTTCCCTATCATTTTGTAAGGAGTAAATCCAAATTAAGGAAGCTAATAAGTCTCCTTATCTCCTTACAGTTTTTCAGGGAGCAAAATCAAAATAAGCGATGTTATTTCCTGTCTTATTTCCTTACCATTTGACAAGGAGAAAAACGAAAATAAGGGGCTTTTAAATTCGTCTTAACTCCCTATCGTTTTGTAAGCAATTAAGAAGGCTTATTATCGTCCTTATCTGCTTGTCATTCTGCAAGGAGTAAATCAGAAATAAGAGGGGTAAAAACTTCACTTATCTGCTTGTCGTTTCTCAGGGAGTTAAGGGGGGGGGTTATTGCTCTTATCTGCTTGATAAATGATAGGGGGATATATCCACTTTCTCGGGCTTCGCTCGAGCTTCAAGCTATGTAATCTTCTCTGTTCGTTCTCTGTTCAAGAGGTATTTTCTCGGCGTTCGCTCGGAGTTCAACACACATCACCCTGCCATTTGTCAGGCATATTTATTGCCACTACCTAAGCAAAATATCACCTTTTCTAACCCTCGATAAACCTCTCTACCTTGTGGTAACCTTGGGGCTTTTAAATACGCAACCTTGACAAAACCTTTACATTTTTTGCTCTTACCTCACCAAAACCTCACCATTGAAAAACTTCGATACCTTACCAAAACCTTACCGTTCTATGGTTCTAAAAAAGTAGCTATACCTTGTGGTAACCTTGGGGTTCTATCACTAGAAAAAAGCCCTGTACCTTGCTAAAACCTTGCTATTTTGAAGTATGTGACCTTAGCCTAATCTTAGCCTTTTTTAAATATTCAACCTCACCCTTATCTCACCCTTTTTTTGGAACGCTTACTGCACCCTTTTTGGAACGCTCTACTTACTTAAATCCTTGATATATCTAGCTTTTTTAACATTCAAACCGTCTAATATGTAGTATTTGTTTGTTTTGTAAATTGCACACTACTTCATATTGTCCTACAATCTCAAACCATTCAGCCAAAATCTATCCCCTTTTTTAGTATACTTCAAAAACTTCATATAGTGCTTATGATACCTGTCACGCTTCATATACTTTGGTCTTTCAGGGAAACTATCAAACATATATCCGCCACGTCTAGGACTCCACCCTGGTTCTACCTTTCTAGCTTCTTTTAGTGCAAGCTCCCAGTAGTATTGGCAATCCGTTTTACTGCGGTTCAGGGTGTGCTTGTGGATATCTAGACAAGTACCGCAACTAAAATACAAATACCGTTTATAAAGCAACCTGCACCGTCTACCACAATCAGGGCAAAGAAAAAAATATCGATTACCTCCCTTAGTTCCTGCTATTCTGTCTAATTCAAAGGATTCTCCACCAAAATCAATCTCTAAATTATCCAAATCAATCTCTAAACGCTGACCGTCCAACTCGGCTATACCCTTAGATATTCCTCTCAGCTTCATTGGTTTAGTGATTGTTTCTATTGCTAACCGCCTCATTATTTCCCCCTACCTATATGGAAAAACCCAAAACTATTGACTTTATAACAAAAAGGGGATTGCTCCCCTGTGTTTTACTTCAAATGCTCTGTATAATCAGCAAGGCCTTTATATTCGCCCTCTACGTCCAATTTCTTAAGTAGGCTAATACTTTCATCGCCCAGCATTTCCAACGTACCAAAAGCAGTCATAGAGTCCATAGGGATAGGCTTATCAGAAAGCAAGCGATCAGCATAGTCTAATAGTTCCAGCTCGTAGTCTGTGACCTTATTCAGTAAACTCTCAAAGTCCTCTGACTCTTTGAGTTGGAGCACGCGCTCCCGTTTGTAACGTTCTTCAAATGCTTCAGCCTCTCCTGGTTGTTTGTGGTAGTCTTTAAAACTGTCACAAATACGCTTAAAGGTCTTGTTTAGCTTGTGATCTTCCACATACTCAGCTACTAGCGTGCCTTTATCCTTGTAGGTCAATGAGATTACAGGCTGGCAATATGTCCCAGTCATATATCCCAGTAGCGCGTGACCTGCTACTTGAGCGGTCGCCTGATCACAAAAATAGTAAGTGAAAGTAAATGTTTTGGCTTTATCCGAAAATGTTTTTAATGTCATGTTGTTTTTCCTCTTTCTGTTTTAAGGGTGTCACTAGTAGTTACACCATTGCAAGGGGGTCGGTACTATCTACCCCATTTTGTTACCTTCTTTAGTGATTTTGTTACCTTCTAGGTAACATAGTTCAGCCTTACTCCCCCAAGGGTTTAGACCCTTTTTGTTACCATGTTACCTTCTTTTGAAGTCATAGCCCTTATATATAAAAATACTATTTTTTCCCTATATAGAGAGTTAAAAACAAGGTAACAAGGTAACATTTTCCCAAAAAAGTCAGTAGTATCAAGGGTTTAACAACGTTACCTTCTTTCTAAACAAGGTAACAAGAAGGTAACATTTTTGGGGAAAAACCTAGATATACCAAGGGTTTAGGGCATAAAAAGAAGGTAACATTTTAGTCTTTAACGACAGCGTGATTAGTTTTGGATAGTTTGGTTCTTTCAAACTCTAGCGGATCTAGTTTGTCATAATCTTCAACTTTGACCCTCGCTCTCTTAAGTTTGTAATGATTGGGTGTTAACTGTTGTAAGTGTCTTATCGTTTCTTTTCCTGCCCCGTAAACATTGGGCTTGGGTATTCCCATATCTTCAGCATAATGTTTCAGCGACCTGGTTAGTATAAAAACAGGTACTACGTCTAGCTCATGCCAACCTTTTTCCATGTATTCATGCTTAACCCATGAAAGTAAGTAGTCATTATCCTCCTGGTATTCTTCTATGAGTCCTTTAACTGCTTTAGGTTCGATAAAGTGAGTAAATGGCTCTTGATTGATAGCTTTGTAAAGTGCGTACTCTAATACTTCATTATTGGCCAAAAATTCATTTTTTATCCAAGGTTTTTCCTTCTCCCCGTTAAAGTCAGCATTAAAAGGGACAATCATAATTCTACGATACCAGCCTTTTGTCTTGTTGCCACCATTGGGGATATAGTTCCCTGAAAAGATATTGAATAGCTTAAAGGTAGCTTCAAAGGCTGGCCGACCTTTTGGATTGACTAGCACGGTGTCCCCACTAGTGATACTCATTAAATCAGACGGATTTTTTAAGTATTCGTTTGGGGCTTCATCTCCGATATTACAAACTTTACCTACCAGGGTTTCTAAGTTATGCTTTTCAGCAAACTGTGCAGGTTTTAAGGCTGATATATTGCTTTCCCCTATCAGGTTGATAAGGAAGCGCTGAAATGTTCCTTTACCATTGTTACCGTCCCCGTAGAAGATAGCAAACTTATTTCGGGTATGGTTAGGGTTAATAGCTTCAAGGATAATCTGCCAAAACAGTGTGACCAGTTCACTATCATTACAAGCGATTGAGTTTAGCCAATCATCAAAAGTTTTGCCCTCTCTATCTGTTGGGACTCGTTTAGGCGCGTGGTAGGCCGTGCTTATCTTACTTGTAATTACATACTTAGGACTAAAGGGGAGTAGTTCCTTAGTTTCTAAGTTGATAATGCCGTTCTGTACGGGAATGAGGTTGGAACTTTCTAAAGGTTTCTTTATCTTGGTCAATGTTCTAACCATTAACTTAATCTGTGGCCACTCTCTGGGTTTAATTCTAACGTCAAAGGTCTTACACAAAAGATTGAATAGATCATTACTAGCGGTATAGATACCCTCGTCTAAATCATAGATATAGAGTAGGCTATAATCAGGTATATTGCTCTTGCTGATAAAAGTAAATGTGACAATCTCGCTCAGTATTTTAGCTACTGTGAAGGTTTGGGGCATGGCAACCTTTTCGGTAACGTCCCCTGTGTTCTCATTTACCTTAGTTTCAGTATGTTCTGCCCGCCATTCTTCTCCAGCTTTAAAGATACGATTTTCAAGCTCCTTCATCGTTCTAGGAGGGTGTTCTTGCTCTCTGACCTCCATGATTTCACTTTTTAGGTTTGCTAATTCTTCTAGTTCTATGGTTCTAACCTCTCTTTCTATATTCAGCCCGTGCTATACTGCTAAAAGTGCGGTCTAGCTCTTCAATAGGCAATGGTTCAGCCGTCACGCTATTAGCTATCTTTGTCAGTTCGTAGGCGGTCTCTAGGTCACAATCAACCCACTTGTTAAAGAGTAAGCCTACAAATCGTGTCACTGCCACGTTACGCCCTCCCTCGTCTCCAAAGCCATTAAAAAGTGTGTCAATGATCCTCATAGTCATTGACCTCTGGCCACTTGCTCTAGGCTTGTAACGCTCCGTAGTTTCTTGCTTCGCTCTTGGTTCAACCTTAGGGACTGGATAATCTAGGCCATGCTCTACGATTTTTTGATAGTCTGCTGGGTTGCCTGTTGTTACTGGTAGCCCTTGGAGTTGTGACCATGTTAAACTGGCCATGTCAAAGGGTAGCCCAATCTTATCAGCAATCTCTTTCACTACCTGCTTATAGGTTGCCTCGTTCATCATGTTGTCAGGCTTCACTACAAGGCGAAAACGGGGCTTTTCTAAGCTATGTTTAATAGTCGGGTATAAGATATAGGAGTAGCCAAATAAAGCGCTAGAAACAGCCTTTATAAAGCCCTCAGACGTCCCCTGTATATCATCATAATCAAGGAAAATCAAATCCCGATAGATTAGACTGGAGTTGTTTCGCTTGTAACTGCCATGCTTTTCTGGCGTCACTTTCCCACTGATACAGTAAGGCGCTTGTGTACGTTTAAATTCTTCAATGTTTGCCCCTTCAGGGACTACCAAAGGCTTAAAGCGTTCAATGTACTGGAACGGCTCAATTTTATCAAATGGATAAACAAGATTACTCTGAAAGCCTTTAGCCTCATAAATTGTCATACTATCGCCCCTTTTTGCGTTTCTTTCTTAACTTCTTCAGTAGCTTTTGTTCTTGGAACTGTTCCAAAGATCTGCCACGGTGCTTATACAATTTAATGTCATGATAATGGCCTCCGCCCTGTGCTGGGTGTGTGTTATATCTACCCATTTTCTACCCCCAGAAACTTCCAGATGTCAGTTATTTTATAATAAACCTTTCTTGTATCTTCAAGCGGTGGATGGTATCGTCTTAGCCCTGCTTTTTCCCACTTTTGGAGTGTCAGATATTTTATATCTAACTCGCCCATGACTTCCTGGGCTGAGATTAAACCTGTCAGTCGTGGTTTGACTGTATCACGCGCTTCCAGGTATCTTTCCACTACCTCCAGAATGCCATGCGCTAGGTCTTGCTCACTTTCTCGGCTTAGGCTAAACATATCCGCCCACCTCCTTCAAGGTTTCTTTGTAGCTTTCTAGGTCGCTGTTCATCAACACCGCTAGGCGCTTTTCTTCTTCACGTATCTGATTGTAAAATGTTTTGGCACCGTCCAATAGTTCATCTTTGTTAACTGGGATAAAATATCCCCTAAATGTCCCATGGCGAACCCCAACAATAGGAACGCTGTGGCGCGTGATTAGACGGCTGATAATATCTTGCACGGTTCTTTCTGCCAGCTTAGTGATCAGGCTGATTTCTGCCCCTGTTATGGAGTTCTCAGCCCCTACCTTGATTAGTCTTAATACTCGTTTATCATTCTCTGATAGACTCATTCAGTTCCTCCCCATACGTTGACCCCTGCAAGCTGGATATATCGCCCATATTCAGGGTTTAAATCCTTGCTAGGTGTTTCTATCGTCTGTTTGCTTTCTCGCTCAAATTGGGCGCTTCTTTTGCGGTCTCGGTGGTTTAGATAAAACAGTAAGCCAATTAATACCACCATACAGATTACCGCTTGTGTGTTGCTTAAATCTAGTTCATTCATGTTATAACCCTCTTTCTTTCAAATCCTTGATAATTAGGCTACGTAGATAATTCCAAATATTACCAGTATTATCTGTTACTAATTCTTCTGGCTTAGTAAAACTCCTAACCGCTCTATTCAAATAATTAAATAATAACCAGTGTGGACGTTCTTTCCCTAATTTTATGGAATTATTTGCTAAAAATTCATCATGTTTCTTTAACTCGCCAAATAAATTGCTGATGTTGGCGTCTAAAAATGTTTCATGGTCAGCTTCCTGTTGTTTATAAGTTTCCGATAATCTATAAAATTGCATCCATAACTGACTAATTGCTGATCTACAATCTTCGGCTATCTCTGCTGCTCCATGGTGTTTCTTTGATAAATGCCACTCTGATAAAATATCTAGCTTTTCCTCTACGCTACCTAATTCTTTTTCAAATTCTTTAAAAAATTCATCCATTTTTCTTTACCTTCTTTGTCTTTTACTATACTGGATATCCTCACACTCAAAGTTTTGCGATGGCGAGTGTGGGGATTTTGAATGGTTGTTTCTTATACAGTTTTTCTTGTAATGAAGTTCCTCACGCTCATAAGTTTGCCGACCGAGAGCGTGGGGCTTTTTGAGTTGTTTCTTATAGACGATATCCTCACGCTCAGAGTCGCCAAATTGAAAGCGTGAGAAAGTACCAGTTTTAAGAGTTGGCGCTCTCCGTATGGTCAAAATGCCCTAGATATGCTATAATCTAGTTATAAATCTTTACTAAAACCTCTTTGATAATAGCTTGCCTGCTTTGTTAAATTCGTTTTAGTGTTAGTGTGAAAGGCTCTGCGGTGTGGTTATTGCTAAGCCTTTTTTTGTTGCAATCACGCGCATTTAGTGCGTGTTTTTTTATTTCTGAATGCCATAGCTTTGATTTCCTGATAACTCATATTCAAGCCAATCATGGCTATTACCATATCCTCAAATGCCTGGTATTGCTCTAGCTCGTCACTGGTCAAGCTATCAATGCCATTGTAGCCCCCACGTTCTTCCCTTAACTGCTTAGCGTTCCTGTCGGTTACTGCTTTTAGTAGCAGGTTGTTCATGGTGCTATGCGCGTGCTTTGGGGCTTGTTCCCAGTTCTCAATACTGTCATGCAAGGTTTTTCTTTTTGGCTTTTCTAGCGCCCTCTGCATACGGAACTTAGAAAGCTCCTCACGCATTTCAAAGAATGCTTTGACTAGGTTGGTTTTGAAATTGGCCACTTGCTCGGTATTCTTCAAGAATGTGATCAGCAATGTTGCTTGTTGCTCATTCAAAATATAATCTTTTGCCTGTTGGCCACTTTGTAAAGGTCGCATTTTAAATGACACCTTTCCAAATTGCTCCAGTCGTCCAATTTGTTTTCTAATGTGTTCCTGTATTGCGTGGTGTTTTATTCCAGCATATTCAGCGATAATCTCGCTCGTAGTATACGGCTCTTTCTTTCCGTCCATATAGACTAGTTCCATTGGTTCACTCCTTTCTTAGATTTCCTTTTGATTTAGTTCTATTTTTTTCGTACTATCTCCTAAAAAAATATCGTCCAGTTTTACCTGATACAGTTCCGATAACTCTTTAAGTAGCTCAAAAGGGATTAGCGTACTATCTTTTTCGTACTTTGAGATAGTCTGAAAATTCTTGTTGACCTTCTTAGCCACTTGGCGCAAAGTAAAACCTGCATTTACTCGACACGCTCTTAGCGTCCATTGTGCCATATTCTTATAGCTCCTTTCAAGATTGATAAAATCATGGTACTATTTTTTTCGTACTTTGTCAACGCTGTTGTTGAAAAATTTTATTTTTTTCGTACTTTGTCTTTTTTGTGTTATAATCAGGTTGTAGAATTAAAGTAAGGGAGTTTTTAACAATGGCAAAAAATAGCCCTCAGGATTTAAAGAATAGAGAATATTTCTCTAATAATCTTAACCGTGTTATGAAAGAAAAAGGTATCAGACAGATAGACCTGCATAATGCTTTAGAAATTCCTAAAAGTACAATAACTGGTTATGTAAAAGGTAGATCAATGCCAACATCTGGCAATCTTCAAAAACTTGCTGATTATTTGGGAGTGAAAAAATCTGATCTTGACCCTCGCTTTTCTGACAAAGATGTTTACAAAGAATTTTTATATATGTTAGATAAACAATTAGACGAAGAAAAATACCTCGTAAAAAATGTTTCAAAAGATAAAATTTTTCAGAAAGTAAAAGAGAGAGAGAAAAGGGACAAGGAAATAATTGAACTAGCAAAGAGTAAAAATTTCCCAATCAGTCCTGAAGAGTTTCTCACTACTATCACTGAATCATTAAATGAATACAATCCCAAAGACAACTATGAAGTTTTAAATGCCCTTGCGCTAAAGACAAGTAATATCCTATTCTGGCTAGATATTGTATTTCAAAAAACAAGTAGTGAATTCTACATAGTTTTTGAAGATAAGGAATTCAACCAAGAATATTACAACAAATTATATAAAAAGTTTGAAAATCTATTTGAAGAAATTAAGTCTTTAGCTCTTCAAGAAGCTAAGAAAGATAAAGAAAATCTAGATGATTTTGCGTTACTTTGGGGTATAGACTAACCCACGCGCCACAATGTTCAACAATCCTGAAGCGCGTGTGCGAATGCGTGTGCGAATAATCTACTTTCAAAAAAACCTTTAATAGCACTGTTAGCTAACTAAAAATAAACTATTTTTCCCGCGCGTGTGCGAATGCGTGTGCAAATTGATTGGAGAAAAAATGAGAAAATACGATATACCAAAATTGTTATTATCAGGGGAGAACCAAGGTGTTGAATTCAAAGAAGCTAAAAATTCTTTCCCTAAAGACGGTATGAAAACAATTTGTTCCTTCGCTAATACAAATAATGGTCTGTTAATTCTAGGTGTCTCAGAGAATACAAAGAATAAAGATTTTTATATTTCTGGAGTTAATGATCCCGATAAAGTACTGGACGAATTATATAGTTTACTTAATAACCCTAATAAAATTAATAGAAATGTGATTAATGAAGAAAGTGTTGAAGTCGTAAATATAAAAGGAAAAGAGATTGTCATTATCCCTGTTAACAAGGTAGACTACAAGGATAAACCTATATATCTTAATGACAACATAGCATCTACCTATTTTCGTCAGGGGACTGGTGATTTTAGGTGTTCACAAGAGCAAATCAACTCTATGTTAAGAGATTCCGCTAAGGAAAGTTTTGATAGCACACTTATTCAGGATTTTTCTATTTTAGACTTAGATACAGAAACAATAAAGCTATATAGAGAAAAATTTGATAATATAAATGCGGAGCACCCTTTTTCAAAGTTGGATAACGAACAATTTTTAATAAAAATAAATGCTTTACGAAGAGATCGCAAGGACGATAAAATAAAGCCAACAGTTGCTGGACTATTAATTTTTGGTACACATAATTCAATAAAAGAGTTTATTCCACACTATAACGTAGAATATGTTCTAAAAGAGTTTTCTGAAAACAATCACTTTAAAGATCGTGTGATTTATGATGGTACATGGGGGGAAGATAATCTTTTTAATTTCTTTTACCTAGTTATTGAAAAATTATATCTAACTTTGAATGACAACTCTAACATTCAAGAAAATTCTATGAATAGAATTGGAATTTCAAAATTACGAATTGCAATTCGCGAGGCATTCATTAATAGCCTTATTCATAGCGACTATAAAAGCGAAAAAGGGATAATGATAATTAGATATCCCGACAGGTATATATTCACAAATGGCGGAACACTTAGAATTGACATAAAGGACTTTTTTAGTGGGGCACATTCTGATCCAAGAAACTACTTAATACAAGAAATTTTTAGATTTTTAAATTTATGTGAAAAAGCGGGAACTGGTATACCCAAAATAATGGAAGCAGTTAAAGAGAGTCATTTAAAATATCCCAATTTACGAACTGAATTAGACTCAGTTGAATTTACATTATGGGATACTTCCCTTATAGATAATCTGGATATTGATAACGAATATGAGAAAAAGATATTAGAGTTAATAATCGAACACCGTTTCGTAACAAGAGAGGCTTTGGAAGAAAAACTAAAAATCCACAAAAATACAATTTTAAAATATTTAAAAAAATTAGTGGAAAAACAAGCTATCGATAAATTCAAATCTGGTAGACAATACGTATACTTTATTACACAAAACCAAGATCCTGAATTTCAAAAATATAACCACATTAATGCTATGTATTCTTTACTGGAAGAAATAAAACGAAAATAAGGGGGTCTCGTAGCCCCTAGCATGATATAAAACCTTTTTGATAATGGCTTGCCTGCTGATGTATTTTAGAAAGGTTTATCATCATGAAAATAACTGAAGTTATAAAAAAAGACGGTAGTAAAGTCTATCGTGCTAATGTATATCTAGGAGTTGACCAGGTAACAGGAAAGAAAGTTAAAACTAAGGTAACAGGGCGGACACAAAAGGAAGTTAAGCAGAAAGCTACTCAAGAAAAAATTGCTTTTCAGAAAGCAGGGTCTACTAGACAAAAGGCTAGCACCATAAAAAACTATCAAGAATTAGCCAATCTCTGGTTAGAAAGTTATAAGAATACGGTTAAGCCAAACACTCAAGGCAATGTTAGAAAGTTAATTGATAATCATATACTGCCTATTTTCGGGGCTTACAAGCTCAATAAGCTCACTACTCCACTTATCCAGTCAATTATCAACGAACTTGCTGACAAGACTAATAGAGGGGAAAAAGGGGCTTTTCTACATTATGACAAGATACATGCTTTAAACAAACGTATCTTACAGTATGGCGTAACCATGCAAGCTATACCGTCCAATCCTGCCCGTGATGTTGTTTTACCTCGTAACACTCAGAAAGCAAAGCGGAGAAAAGTAAAGCACTTTGAAAATCAAGAACTAAAAAAATTTCTTGGTTATCTCGATAATTTAGATACTCATAGATATCGTTATTACTATGAGGTAACGCTCTATAAGTTTCTACTAGCTACTGGTTGCCGTATCAATGAAGCTTTAGCCCTTTCCTGGTCTGATATTGACTTAGATAATGCCGTTGTGCATATTACCAAAACACTAAATCGGGATCTAGAAATCAATAGCCCAAAGTCAAAGTCTAGTTATCGGGATATAGATATAGATCAGGAGACTGTTAGCATGCTAAAGCAGTACAAACTACGCCAAACTAAAGAGGCTTGGAAGATAGGGCAACGTGAAAGCGTGGTATTTTCTGATTTCATTCATGACTATCCTAGCAGTTCAAGACTTAAAAGAAGATTGCAAACACATTTTAAGCGTGCTGATGTTCCTAGCATTGGCTTTCATGGATTCCGTCACACTCACGCTAGTTTATTGCTTAACTCTGGTATTCCTTACAAAGAACTCCAGTACCGCCTAGGTCATTCCACTTTATCAATGACCATGGATATATACAGCCACCTCTCAAAAGAGAACGCAAAAAAAGCAGTATCATTCTACGAAACTGCACTAAAAGCACTATAGGGGGAGCAAAAAGGGGAGCAAATTTAAAAATCAACATTTCAAGACAAAGCAAAAAGCCAATAACAACGGTGCCTTTGTAAGATTTTATTTGAAAAAAGCCGATTTTGTAGTATAATAGTACGGTGTGAAAAAATCTGAAAAATGAGAAAGGATAAGGGATATGAAACAAGTTTTTCTCTCTACAACAACTGAATTTAAAGAGATCGATACGCTTGAACCGGGTACTTGGATCAATCTCGTCAATCCGACTCAAAATGAATCACTCGAAATCGCCAACGCCTTCGATATTGATATTGCCGACCTCCGAGCACCGCTCGATGCGGAAGAAATGTCTCGTATTACGATTGAAGACGAGTACACCCTGATTATCGTTGACGTGCCGGTCACAGAAGAAAGAAATAACCGCACCTACTACGTCACCATACCGCTTGGTATTATCATCACCGAGGAAACCATTATCACTACGTGTTTGGAACCATTACCGGTCCTCGATGTCTTTATCAACCGTCGATTGCGTAATTTCTACACTTTCATGCGTTCGCGTTTTATCTTTCAGATTCTCTATCGCAATGCAGAGCTTTACCTAACAGCCCTTCGTTCAATCGACCGTAAGAGTGAACAAATCGAAAGTCAACTGCATCAATCAACTCGTAATGAAGAATTGATTGAGCTCATGGAATTGGAAAAAACCATCGTCTATTTCAAGGCCTCCCTCAAAACAAATGAGCGCGTGATTAAGAAATTGACCAGCTCAACCAGCAACATCAAGAAATACCTTGAGGACGAAGACCTGCTTGAAGACACCCTGATTGAAACCCAACAGGCCATCGAGATGGCAGACATTTATGGAAACGTCTTGCATTCTATGACAGAGACCTTCGCCTCTATCATTTCCAACAACCAGAACAACATCATGAAAACCTTGGCCCTTGTGACCATCGTCATGTCCATCCCAACCATGGTCTTTTCTGCCTACGGGATGAACTTTAAGGATAATGAAATCCCCCTAAACGGCGAGCCAAATGCCTTCTGGTTAATCGTCTTTATTGCCTTTGCTATGAGTGTCTCGCTCACTCTCTATCTCATCCATAAAAAATGGTTCTAAGAGGAGTTCCTATGTCTCAGATTGATCTACAAAAATTAACTAAGAAAAACCAAGAGTTTATCCACATTGCTACCCAACAATTCATCAAAGATGGGAAAACAGACGCTGAAATCAAGGCAATCTTTGAGGAAGTCATTCCCAAAATCCTTGAAGAGCAAGCCAAGGGTACGACTGCTCGTTCTCTCTATGGCGCACCGACCCACTGGGCTCATAGTTTCACTGTCAAGGAACAATATGAAAAAGAGCATCCAAAAGAAAATGATGATCCAAAACTCATGATTATGGACTCAGCTCTTTTCATCACTAGCCTATTTGCCCTCGTCAGCGCCCTCACAACTTTCTTTGCGGCAGATCAAGCTTTCGGCTATGGATTTGTCACTCTCCTGCTAGTTGGACTGGTTGGTGGATTTGCCTTCTACTTGATGTACTACTTTGTTTACCAATATTATGGACCAGACATGGATCGCAGTCAACGCCCACCTTTCTGGAAATCTGTACTAGTTATCCTAGCTTCTATGTTCCTTTGGTTGCTTGTCTTCTTTGCAACAAGCTTCCTACCAGCCAGCCTTAACCCAGTACTGGCTCCAGTGCCACTGGCTATTATCGGAGCAGCCCTCCTAGCCCTACGCTTCTATCTCAAGAAACGCTTGAATATCCGTAGCGCAAGTGCAGGACCAACACGCTATTAAGAAGAATCAAAAAAGCAACTGCAGGTGCGGTTGCTTTTTCTTGCTTTCTTGATATACAATAGAACTTCTGACTCTAATCCATATAGTCTTCTCTCATCTTTTGTGATAAAATAGGCTCATACTCAATGAAAATCAAAGAGCAAACTAGGAAGCTAGCCGCAGGTTGCTCAAAGCACAGCTTTGAGGTTGTAGATAAAGCTGACGTGGTTTGAAGAGATTTTCGAAGAGTATCAATCTATTTCTAGGAGGATGAGATATGATTTCTACTATTGGTATTATTAGTTTATCTAGTGGCATTATCGGAGAAGACTTTGTCAAACACGAAGTGGACTTGGGTGTCCAACGTCTCAAGGACCTGGGAATCAATCCTATCTTTTTGCCCCATTCGCAAAAAGGCTTAGACTTTATCAAGGACCATCCTGAAGCTCGTGCAGAGGATTTAATGCAGGCCTTTTCTGATGATAACATCGACATGATCCTATGCGCCATTGGTGGAGACGATACCTATCGCTTACTACCTTATCTTTTTGAAAATGACCAACTACAAAAGGTTATCAAACAAAAGATTTTTCTTGGCTTCTCGGATACAACCATGAACCATCTCATGTTTCATAAACTAGGAATCAAGACTTTTTATGGTCAATCCTTTTTAGCAGACATTTGTGAACTAGATAAAGAAATGCTGACCTATAGCCTTCACTACTTTAAAGAATTGATTGAGACAGGAAGAATCTCAGAAATTCGCCCTAGCAATGTTTGGTATGAGGAACGAACTGATTTTAGTCCCAAAGCTCTGGGGACACCTCGTGTCAGTCATACAAATACCGGTTTTGAGTTGTTGCAAGGAAATGCCCAATTCGAGGGAAAAATCCTCGGTGGTTGCCTCGAATCTCTCTACGATATCTTTGACAACTCTCGATACACAGATAGCACGGAGCTCTGCCAAAAATACAAACTTTTCCCTGACTTGTCAGACTGGGAAGGAAAAATCCTCTTACTAGAAACAAGCGAAGAAAAGCCTAAGCCGAAAGACTTCAAAAAGATGTTGCAAACTTTAAAGAACACTGGTATATTCGAGGCCATCAGTGGACTCCTGGTCGGGAAACCTATGGATGAAACTTTCTATGACGACTATAAAGAGGCACTATTGGATATCATTGACAGCAATATCCCGATTGTCTATAATCTGAATGTCGGCCACGCAACTCCAAGAGCAATTGTACCCTTTGGGGTCCATGCTCATGTAGATGCACAGGAACAAGTCATTCGCTTTGACTATAACAAAAAATAAATAGTTTCTCTATTTTTATGCTTTTGTATTGGTTTTCGTTACAATTTGTATCTGAATTTATTGCATTTCGCTAATTTCTATGATATCCTTTTAAAGGAGGTGTATATGACAAAACAAAAAATTAATCGAATCGTAGGTTCTATTGGTGCCTTTATTGGAATTATAGTATTTATTGCCTACATACCTCAAATTATCGCTAATTTACAGGGAAATAAAGCTCAACCATTTCAACCTTTATCAGCTGCAATATCTTGCTTAATCTGGGTTATTTATGGATGGACAAAGGAACCTAAGAAGGATTGGATACTAATCATTCCAAATTCAGCTGGTGTTATTTTAGGTGGAATCACTTTTCTGACTTCACTCTAACCAATCTAATAGTATATATAAAAAGCTGGGAAAAGTTTCTCAGCTTTTTTCTATTCTAAGATATTCTAGTCACCTATACCCACTAATGACCGCTTTTCCACTCACAATCATTCTCATGGTCATCAACTAGTCCTGCAGCCTGTAGAAAAGACAAGACAGCGACTGGGCCTGTGAACTTAAAGCCTCGTTTTTTGAGATCTTTGGCCAATTTCTCAGACAAGGGTGTTTTAGCTGGGGCTTGGCGGTAATCGGAAACATCGTTAACGATCGTTTTCCCCTCAACAAAGGACCAAAGATAGGCATCAAAAGAGCCATATTCTTCCTGTAGTCGTAAAAATGCTTGGGCGTTAACGCGTGTAGCAAAAATCTTGGCTCTGTTTCGGATGATAGCTGGATTATCCAGCAAGGCTTCCAATTCGGTGTCGGTCATCTCTGCGACTGCTTGAATTTGATAGCCATGAAAGGATTCTCGGAAAGCTTGGCGTTTGTTGAGTACCGTTTCCCAAGACAGGCCTGCCTGATAGGTTTCCATACACAATAACTCAAACAATGCTTGGTCATCATGTAGGGGCTGCCCCCACTCCTCATCATGATAGGCAATGTAGAGCTGATTGGTCATCTTGACCCACGAACAACGTTTTGTCATGTTCTGCTCCTATTTGACCAACATTTTGAGGGCAGACTTGATGTAATTCTCAGCTGTATCTGTCGTTCCTTCAAAGAATTTCTTGATTTTCTTGAGCTCAGTTGCCTTGTAGCCCAGTGCCAACATGGCTTCCATAGCTTCTTCCAATTCTTGGTTTTCAGCGCTAGCTTGCACTGCCACCTTAGCAGGAAGGTCATCTCCTGCAACTACTACCTTGCCTTCCAAGTCCAGCACCATCTGCTGGGCTGTTTTCTTGCCAATTTTAGGGAACTTAGTCAAGTAGGTGATGTTCTTGGTTTCAATGGCTTGAACCAAGCCAGCATTGTCATCAGCAGCGATAATAGCAAGAGCTGATACAGGACCAATCCCAGATACCGAAATCAGACTGAGAAAGAGCTTTTTCTCGTCTTCTGAGCGAAATCCATAAAGCAGATGGGCGTCCTCACGTACAACTTGATGCACATAAATTTGAGCTTCTTGGTTAACCTGACCTGAATAAGCATAGGGATTGGCCACATGCAGGATATAACCGATACCGTTGGTTTCAAGAACAATGTATTTAGCAGTGATTTTGGTAATGATTCCTTTTAAATATTCGTACATAGTTTTCCTTTTAGTTTAGTATTTCCCCAACTCACGTAAACTGGTGTGATTTTCCTGAATGCGTCGGAACATTTTTTCCATATCTGACTTGGTAAAATGTACCAAAACAGGACGTCCGTGGGGACAGTTGTAGGGATTATCACATTGAGAAAGTTGATAAAGCAGCTGTCTAGCTGAATGGTCATCAATACGATGATTGGCCTTAATCGACCGCTTGCAGGACATCATGATAGCCAGCTCTGCTCGGTATTTCTTGATAGAAACTTCCTTGGTCAAAAGGAGCATGTCACACATTTCATAGATGCCTGACTCAATCTCTTCTTCTGCCATCCAAATAGGATGTTCACGTAGGATAAATTGATTTTCTCCATACTCTGCTAGAAAGACTCCCACTTCCTCCAAAAGTGCCATCCTTTCTTTGAGGCGGAGGGCATCATCCGCTGGAAATTCAAAGATATAGGGCACTAGGAGTTGCTGCTGGCTCTGGTCAACATTACCAATGCTTTCACGGTACTCCTCGTACTTAACCCGTTCCTGAGCCGCATGTTGGTCTATGATGTAGAGCCCATCTCGCCCTTGAGCAAAGAGATAGGTTCCATGCATTTGCCCGAAAAATTCCAACTCTGGAAAGCTTGAAGATTCTTCTCGCTCCAGCTTATCATAGGCCTTATCAAGGCTAGCAAGATCTAACTCTGGATGGTCTAATTGATCGTAGTTAGCTGGCTTTCTCTCTGCAAAATGCAGTTTTGCTGGCTTGGTCAATTGGTCCAAGGTTTCCTTGGCAAACAAAGTCAAGTCTTGTCCTGCATCAGTCAATTCTACCTGATAATCAGCTACTTCAGCTTGACTAGGTCTTGTCGGCTCTTTTTTCTCATAGTAGAGCGTATTTTCTTTGAGTGGGAGAATGGTCTGCTCCACCTTTTGACGATTGCGCACGGTCGATTTGGCAAGATTTTCCAAGGCATCAGGTATCAAGGCTTGTTCCTTGAGACTATTTGCAATAGCTTCTGAGACCAGCGTCATCAGTTCTTTTTCCTTAGAAATCCGCACCTCTTGCTTGGTTGGATGCACATTGACATCAGCCAGATAAGGGTCGATATGGATGTGAATGACAGCCAACGGAAAGCGTCCCACCATGAGCTTACTTCCGTAACCATCTAAAATAGCACGATTGAGCAGGAAGTTCTTGATATAACGGCCATTGATAAAGAGACTGATATAGTTGCGATTAGCCCGAGTCAACTCAGGCAGGGAAACAAAGCCTGAAATTTCGAAATCAAGGTCAGAATTCTCAATTTCAATCATCTTCTTGGCACTGACCAAACCGTAAATCCCTGCAATAGCTTGACGCAGTTGACCAGTCCCAGCTGTCCGCGTCATTTCCTTGCCATCACTAATCAAGCTGAAAGAAATCTCAGGATGGGCCAAACCCAGACGATTGACAATATCAATGATATGGGACAGCTCCGCTTGCTGACTCTTCATATACTTGAGGCGGGCAGGCGTGTTGAAAAAGAGGTCCTCCACACAAACCTTGGTTCCCACAGGACTAGTCGCTGGGATGACTTCTTCAACTTCTCCCCCACGCGCAACGAGCTTAGTCCCATGACTTGCGCCCTCAACTGCTGTCAAAAGAGTTAAAACGCTGACGGATGCGATAGAGGGCAGAGCTTCACCACGAAAACCAAGCGTCCGAATCCGAAAAAGATCTGCCTGATTTTTTATCTTACTGGTCGCATGACGACGCAAGGCCAATTCCACCTCATCGTGGGCAATTCCATGACCATTATCTGTGATTTGGATTTTCTTGAGACCTGCTTCCTCAATCTCAATGATAATCTGACTAGAGTCCGCATCAATAGCATTTTCTACCAGCTCCTTAACAACACTAGCTGGACGCTCAATGACCTCTCCAGCTGCAATCTGGTTTGCCAACACCTCTGGCAATTCAATAATATGAGACATCTTTCAGCCCCTTTCCGTATCTATTTTCCTAGAAATTGATTAGTGCTATTATACCATATTTCAGATAGGACAGAAAAGCAAGCGCCACATAGGAGTCAAATCCCTCCACATAGACAAAGTCCCTTGCCATAGGCTATAAAATAGTGTTTAATAAAGGTGTACAGGAAGTGATCACAATCTTGTATAACTGAAAAGGAGAGAAATTTATGAAAGTAGAACTACAGATTAGCGAGACTTACGAAGAGGAAAAGCTGATTGTGCAAGCACCTCAGCCGACAGATAAAGTCCAGAAAGTCATCGAGTTCGCAGAAAATCTGGATCTAACAGAAAAAATCAAAGGGAAAATCGATAATCAGGTCTATCTCGTTGAGATTGGTAAGATACAACGCTTCTATATCGAGAATCGGAAAGTTCTAGCAGAAACAGCAAGTCAGACCTACAGCATTGATTTGCGACTCTATCAGGTCCTTGAAATTCTGCCAACCAATTTTATCCAAATTTCCCAATCAGAAATCATCAATATCAACTCCATCTCTCATCTCAAGCTCACGCCCAACGGTCTGGTAGAAATTTTCTTGAAAAACGAAAGTTTCACCTACTCTTCACGCCGTTACCTAAAAACCATCAAGGAGAAATTAGAACTATGAAAAAACAAATCTTCCACGATGCAGCTGCCGGTGTTCTTATCGGCCTCATCCTCTCTATCATCTTTTCACTCATTTATGCACCAAATACCTACGCACCACTAAGTTCCGACTCTCTCATCGGCCAAGTGATGACCCAACATCAGATTCACGGTGCCCTGGTCTTGCTCTACTGCACACTGATCTGGGCAGCCATCGGTATTCTCTTTAACTTTGGCAACCGCTTATTCAGCCGTGACTGGAGCTTACTCCGTGCGACTCTGACTCATTTTTTCCTCATGCTAGTAGGCTTTATCCCACTAGCAACCCTAGCTGGTTGGTTCCCCTTCCACTGGAATTTCTACCTCCAGCTCATTATCGAGTTTGCAATTGTCTACCTCATCATTTGGACTATTTCCTATAAAAGAGCATCAAAAAAAGTAGACCATATCAATCAACTCTTGGAGCATAGAAAGTAATAGCAATAATCCCACTCACAAATGCATGAGTGGGATTATTTTTATAGTTTCTGTTTTAACTCAACCAAGACATTCATAGCCTGCATAGGTGTCATATTGTAAATGTCCAATTTAGCTAATTCTGCTAGGACAGGATGTTCTTCAGTCGTATCAAAGAGTGAAATCTGTTCAGTGACGGCACTTGTTTGTCTCATGGGAGCAGGACTTTCTGTTCCTTGACTCTCTAGCTGAGTCAAAATCTTATCCGCCCTTGCTAAAAGGTCTGCTGGCAAGCCAGCAATCTTGGCAACATGGATACCGTAGGATTTATCAGCTGGTCCTGGTTCAATTTTATGAAGGAAGGTGACCTGCCCATCCTGCTCCAAGGTTGCCACGTGAACATTGACTAAATGTTTCAAGCTGGACTCCAGACTAGTCAACTCATGGTAGTGGGTCGCAAAGAGGGTCTTGGCTCCGATATGCTCGTGAATGTATTCGATGATAGACTGAGCAAGAGCCATCCCGTCATAAGTTGCAGTTCCCCGTCCCAATTCATCAAAGAGAATGAGAGAGTCCTTGGTCGCATGCGAAA